>JANRAA010000137.1:0-5071 GCA_030728235.1 Flavobacteriales bacterium | reverse complement strand
CTTCAGCGATGCTTTTACCGAGTGATGTTTTGCCCACACCTGGAGGGCCGTACAAGCAGATGATGGGTGACTTCATGTCGCCTTTGATTTTCAAAACAGCCAAGTGCTCGATGATTCGTTCTTTCACCTTTTCGAGTCCGTAGTGGTCGCGGTCAAGAATTTCTTGAGCGTGTTTCAAATTGAAATTATCGGCGCTGCATGCATCCCAAGGCAGGTCGAGCATGAGATCCACGTAGTTTGATTGGACAGAGTATTCTGCACCTTGAGGGTTCATACGCTCCAGTTTGCGCAGTTCACGGTCGAATACTTTGCGGACATCCTCGCTCCATTTTTTGAGTTCAGCCTTCGCTTTTTTGGCAGCTATTTCCTCTTGGATTGGGTTGTTGCCGAGTTCTTCTTGAATCTGCTTCATTTGCTGATGCAAGAAGTATTCTCTCTGCTGACGATCGATATCGACCTTTACTTTCGACTGAATATCATTTTTCAACTCCAGCATTTTCAGCTCCCGGTGCATGAATTCGAGCACTTTTTCGGCGCGTTCTTTCAAGTCGGTGATTTCAAGCAGCATTTGCTTGTCTTCAACTGGAGAGTTCATGTTCGATGAAACGAAGTTCACCAAGAACGAGAGGCTTTCGATATTTTTGATTGCGAAGCCCGCTTCACTTGGTATGTTTGGCGATTGATGAATTATTTTCAAGGCCAATTCTTTCATCGTTTCTTGCAGAGCTTTTGTCTCTTCTGTCGTTGCGAAAGACAATTTCTCATCGAACTCTTGGATGCGTGCTTTTATGAATGGCGTTTCCTGCACGATCTCCGTCCATTCAAAACGCTTCTTGCCTTGAATGATAACAGTGGTGCTGCCATCTGGCATTTTGAGCATCTTCATGATTGTTGCTACGGTGCCGACCTTGTTCAAATCGGTTGGAGCTGGCTCTTCGATGTCGGCGTCGTTTTGCGACACCACACCAATGATTTTATCTGATTTGTGCGCTTCGTTTATAAGGCGAATCGACTTGTCTCTTCCCACTGTGATTGGAATAACCACGCCTGGAAAAAGGACAGTGTTGCGAAGCGGTAAAATTGGCAGTATTTCAGGTGCCTTTTCACGGTGCATTGCGTCCTCGTCTTCAGGTGAAATGAGGGGTATGTAGTCGTGATCTTGTATGTCGGAGAATTCCATTGAATCGTTCATAGTCTTATCTGGCAACGTTTTTAGCAACGTTAGGTGTTGCAAACGGATTGCTCAGTAGTCAAACCATGTGCCAATGGAGATAGTCTGAAAAAATGGCGCAATTATGACCGAAATGTCTCTGTAGACTCGAAAATATGTCGCAAAACAGCAATGTCTTGTTCGGTGAGGTCGATATGTCGGCGTGCCATCACACGTTCGGCTGTCATCATGGCTTTATGGAAATCGTATGTCTCGGTGCCATCAGCTCCGCCCCATGTAAATGAAGGGATGAATTTTGAAGGAAATCCACCACCGAAGATATTAGCTGCCACACCTGCAGTAGTTCCGGTGTTAAACATCGTATTTATTCCACATTTGCTGTGGTCGCCCATGATCAAGCCACAAAAAGTGAGACCTGAGTTCGACATCCGCCGAGAGGCGTAGTTCCAGATTTTAACTTCAGAATAGTTGTTTTTTAGGTTCGATGTATTGGTGTCGGCGCCTAGGTTGCACCACTCGCCCAACACTGAATTGCCTAGAAAACCGTCATGGCCCTTGTTGCTAAAGCCCATCAGTAAACTGTTAGAAACCTCACCGCCAACTTTGCAGTGTGGGCCAATTGTGGTAGCGCCGTATATTTTGCTGCCAGCCTTAATGGTCGCGTGTTCGCATAATGCAATGGGTCCGCGTAACACGGAGCCTTCCATGACTTCACTGTTATTGGCAAGGTAGATAGGTCCGCCAGTGGTGTTGAAGTATGCCCCTTCAGCAACGACATTTTGTCCGACAAAAACCAATGCCGGATCACCAATCACAGTGCATGTTTGTGAAAGTTTCGCGCTGATTTTATTCGCAGTTAGTGTATGAAAATCGTAAGCTATTGCCTCGTGGTTGAGTGAGAACAGGTCGGTAATGTTCTCCAGCATTTTTGCTGGTGCTTCAATTTCCTTGAAATTTATGCTTTCGACGATTTCATTTAAAGATAAACCCTGTTCGGGGATATTGGAGGTTCTGAAAGCTATTGGCGAAGACTTTGAGCCAAAACCTTCGCCCGGATTTAGTTGAAGCAGTGATTCACGGATTTGCAAATTAGGTATTGCTCGCGCATTGATCCACAGAGAATTAGGCTCGCAAAGCAGCGGGAACTTTTCTTGTAGGTAGTGTTCAGTGTGGAAAGAAACAGGATTGTTCAAGAGCCATTGCCATTTCTCAGACAAAGTTGCAATACCAAAACGCAAAGCACCGATTGGGCGGGTGTATGCCAATGGTAGGAAATCCAAACGTTGAAAATCGTCAAAGAGAATAGTGTGCATATCGTGAATTCTTCAAAGTGTAAATTTAGGAACTCCCGATATATCCGAGAATTTTAATTGCTTTGTATTGGAAAGAAAAGTTGGACAGGTATGAAACATTGTTGAGCAATCCTTGTTATCCTAAAAGAACGGAGTGGTACTTATGCAGCAATTTTCCATCAAAGATCTTGAGACCTTCACGGGTATTAAGGCCCATACGATACGTATTTGGGAGCAGCGGTATAACCTGCTGGAGCCCCAACGAACGTCGACCAACATCAGGTATTACACCGATAATGATCTGAAGCACTTATTGAATGTGGGCATTCTCATCGACAATGGATTTAAGATAAGTCGCATTGCTGAGATGTCTGAAACGGAGATGACCACGATCATTTCGAAGTTGAACACAGAAGATACCAAAGAGCAACACTATCTGAATTTGTTAAAGATCAGCATGCTGAATTACGATGAGGCATTGTTTTGTTCTGTTGTAGATGCTTATTTAGCTGACCATACCGTAGACCGTATTTTTGAACGACTGTTCATGCCGTTTATGCATCAGGTTGGTATTTTGTGGTTGACAAGTGTTATTTGTCCGGCCCAAGAACACTTCATTTCAAACCTCCTTCGTCAAAAGCTTTTCAGTTGGATTGACCAGTCGCCTATTGCTGTAGAGGATACGAAGCCATTGCTTGTGATGTTTCTACCGCAGGGTGAGATTCATGAAATTAGTTTGCTCTTGTTTCATTATATGGCTCGTCAAAAGGGGCACAGGAGCATATTTCTTGGACAATCAGTACCGTTCGAGGATTTGCTTCAGATTTCTCAAAAGTATCCGCACGCTCAATTTGTGTCGTATTCTACAACTGCGCCATCTGCCAAGAACGCTCAGCAGTATGTAGATAGAATTCACAGAGAGTTTAGTAGCTCTCAAGTGAAGTTTCACCTTGGAGGGAAAATGTTGCAGGATGTTTCTATTCCGACAGACTCATGTGTTAAGATTTACGCTTCAGGAGGCCAATTGGCTGAAACTATATTTGTCTGATAATCAGTAAATTATAATCCTCGCTTCGCGTTTGTTTAAAAAATCTGTTAAAAAGTTAAACAAACTGTGTTTTGTATCTGAAAATGTTTAATCTTTGTATCGAAAGGTTAAACAAAAAGATATGTCAACAATCGAATTCAACAATCTGCTCTCAACGCACCGCGAATTTCTTCAAGGTTTCGCATACAATTTCACGCGAGATCACGAGGATGCCAACGACTTGATTCAAGACACTTTTTTGAAGGCCTTGAGATACAAGGATAACTTCAGAGAAGGGACCAATATCAAAGGATGGTTGTTTACCATCATGCGTAACATCTTCATCAATAATTACAAGCGCAAGAAGTTTCAGAACACCATTACAGACAGCACCGATAACTTGTATTATCTGAATGCGTCACAAGACATGCGTTATGATGGTGTAACGGGAAAGATCGACGAGAAAGATATACGCTCAGCAATTGGTGAGTTGGGACAAGATTTCCGCGTACCTTTTTCGATGTTCATCGAAGGATTTCACTACGATGAGATTTCGGAGAAGCTATCGATTCCGATGGGGACGGTGAAAAGCAGAATTTTCCACGCTCGCAAGAAGTTGATGACTCAGCTTGCTGATTACAGATGAGAGAATCGCAATAGGAAATCGTGATGCGGCCCATTTTGCAGTATTTCGAACTTCCATTTGTTGCGAGATGCAATCTCGGATAGCAATGCAGGAGCTGGGTATATCCAGTTGAACGATTCGGCAAGAGACTTCCATTCGAGCTCGAAAAAGACGCATCCGTAATAGTCTTCGTTTAAATCAGACATATCCATTCCATCGATTTCATCGAAATATGATATGTCTGAAGTGTCACCAATAATTTGTCCGCCTGGATTAAGCAATCCCATAGCGTGTTGCATCAATCGTTCAGTACCTTCAACGTTTTGTCCCATGCCAAACCCATTCATCAAGAGCAGAATGGTATCGAATTTCTGATCGTTGAATGCAAAGAAATCAGCGCAGATTACTTTTTCAACTCCACGGCTTGAGCATACTTCTGCTGCTTTTTTTGAAATTTCGAGGGCTGTGACATCGATGCCGTTTTCTTGCAGCCAGATGGCGTGACAACCAGCGGCTGCTCCTACATCTAAAGTTTTTCCGTTTGCTAGTTTCAGAGCATTCTGCTCAAGCTTTGGCATATCGTCGTAGGTTCTAAAGAAATAAGAGGGGAGTAGTCCGTCTTGCTCTATGCCATCAATCCACACCGAGATTGGATCATCCTCGCCGCTGGCGAGAAAAGCTTGAAAAGCGCTACCGAAAATATCATCTTGCATGGTGCAAAAGTAGAATATGAGTGGTAAATTTCGTGCTTAACTGAAGTCCGTTGAAATAAATTTCTTGATTTTATTAAAGTCTGAGCAACCAAACGCATCTTTGCGCAGTCTATTGTCTATTAGGAAGAAACTCTGACCATGAAGTATCTAAATCGACTATCATTATTGTTGTTTACCATGTGGACAATCTCTGCGGTGGCACAACCAACAGTAACAACTGGCTTAACATTGGAGGAATATGTC
>JANRAA010000136.1 GCA_030728235.1 Flavobacteriales bacterium | reverse complement strand
CTCAATTTAAGTTCAATCGCGCACAAAGTCAGAGTCACCGATTAAAAGATGCTCAGACATTTGATACGCTAAGCAACTGCCTTCTTTAAATCCGCTTTGACATCAGGCGCGTCTGCAGCTCAATTGTGAAATACAGACTTCGTCAATTCCTACTGAAAAGGATCACTCCATTTCTCCTCTGAACTTACGCTATCATCGGTCAGCGTCTTCAGGAATGCCACCAAAGCGGTTTTATCAGAATCCGACAAGTTCCGTTGAACAGGATTCCCATCAACGTCTAGTAATGCAGGCGATAGGGTCGGATGGGCTTGAATTCCGCTGTTGTAATGTTCTACTGCCTCTTCTAGTGTAGCAAATCTGCCATCGTGCATGTAAGGCGCTGTATGCTCTATATTTCGAAGGGTTGAAGTTTTAAAACGGCCATCAAAAATTGGGTTGTTAAAAACGGCACCAGCACCCTCGTCTGTGGTCATTAAATCAAGTCCATTGTTTTGTGGACCCGGATTGGCACTAACAAATGCTTCCGTTGTATGGCATCCAAAACAAGCGCCGCCACCATTGGGTATCGTTTGAAAAAATATATTTTTCCCGGTATTCTCTTCAGTAGAAAAATTCGGAAAATCCGCTCCAGGGTTCGTAACCATTGACCGTCCGAGGTCATATTTGCTAGAATAACTGACAATGCTGCGGACGAACTGGGCTAATGCTTGGGCTATTCGTTCAGAATTGATTTCTGTTGATCCAAAAGCATTCTGAAACAGTTCTGTGTAAAACGATTGTTCTTGAACTTCATTTACAACCTGTTCCAACGTCATCCCCATTTCCACAGGATCTTGGAACGGCATCAACACCTGCTCCTCCAAGGTAGTTGCTCGTTCATCCCAAAAAAAACCGTCCGCGTTGATAGTACCTTGCATTGATGAGCGTCATTGAATGCCTGCCTGTGGTACCTCCATCAAAACCTAAACTTAACGTCGCATCATCCGAAAATCCTTTGCTTTGCTTGTGACAAGAAGCGCATGCGACGGTGCCATTTGCACTCAGATTTTTATCGTAAAACAACACCCTTCCTAGAGTTGCGCCATCGTTTGTAATTGGATTGTTAGCGGGAGTATTGTCTATACCGATGATGGACGTAGTTAAAGGACCTCCTGCTTCGGTTGTAAAGTGACTTGGCAAGTTCAGACTTGCATAATCAAAAGGGATTTCAGGCAAGTTCAAACTTCGACCAACAACTGATTCAACTGGTTCAACAGGTTCATCTTTGGTACATGAAAAGATACCAAGTCCCAAAAACACAAATGAGGCGACTATGAATGATTTATGATTGGTCATATCGACGGAAATATGTTGGAATATATCGAATTGACCAGAGAATTCTGAAATGGTTTAAAAAGGAATGTGTTTTAACACTAATCCATTGCAAATCTGACATTTCAAGCAAACGGTGCATCTGAAAGTTCAAGTGTTTAAGCCGTTCAAAGCAGCTATGCTTAACGCATATTCAATGTATATTCTCTTATCTCCCTGTCTTGATTTGACTCGTTTCTCTTTCTCAATGCTAGCACACTTCCATTCGTTGCATTCCAAACTAAGTCGTGCTATAAATTATATGGCAAACAATCATGCAACAGCGCGAAATGATGATGACTGGTGACATTCAGCCGAACTTCGATTCAGAAAAACTCAGTGAACGAGTCACCACTAAACTTGTACACGTGACCATCTGTTGCTCCGAAAAGTAAATTGCCTTTGTTGTCGGTATAGATGCACCACGCCATGGGATTTGAAGCGCCCTCAGCGATCAAATAGTTGGTCATATTCTCACCGTCAAATCTCCAAACGCCTGCATCTCTGTCGGCAAACCAGATGTTACCTACTGCATCTTCTTTAATGGCGAAGACATGTTCCAATGTGCCAGCAGGTGAGTGATCTCCATTTCTGCCGCTGTTAGCATGAATCAATCCATTTTCATCTGAAAAATTGATGGTTGTGTTTCCATGATGAAGCATAACACCAATTCCATTGTTTCCGATCCACAATCGACCTCTTGAATCAGCAAGAATACTTCGTATGTGCACATAGTCACCATTCTGCAACGTCACCTGCAAAGAATCAAGCATAAATAGCGTGTTCCCATCGAAACAGAACAAATCGTCATACGTTGCTATCCATACTTTTCCGTCGACCGATTTTGAAATGCCGGTAACCTGATGAGCCGAAAACGGTTCAACACTCGCTTTTTTAGGGAATGAAAAGTAGTTCATTCGCATACCATCGAACACATTCACACCTTCATTCACCCCTGCATTAAACCACAAGTCATCGGCTATAACATCCCAGTCGGATTGAGGATTACTTGCGTCGTTAGGATAGTTCGTGAACTTCACACCATCGTACATGCTGACTCCATTCGCAGTGCCGAACCAAATGTTTCCGTTTTTATCTTCTTGTATTGAGCGAACCTGCTGATCTATCAATCCTTCTTTGGTTGTAAAGTACTTGTATGAGTTACCATCAAACATGCACACTCCTTCTTGATGGCTGCCCAACCAATAATTCCCATTCTTGTCTTGCATTATGGAACGAATGTCAGAGGTGAACTTCAGCGTATCAGTCTGTGCAGTTGAATTCGCAATACTGCTTGTTTCGACAACGGCACTCCCCTCTTTGTTGGCTGTTGATTGCGCGCAGGAAACGGATAAATTTAAGAGGACAAGTAGGTAGAGCATTGATTTGAATGGCACCATAATTTCTGAAGATGATACTTGTTAAATTCGAATAATGGTAACCTTGCAACTTTAATTTGTCGATTACAACTTACTTTGAAAGCATCCAATTTACTAAATCTTGACTATCAATTATCGACCAACTGTGGGGGTGCCTATCGCCATTTGCTCGATAGCCTTTATTCGTGGTTTTGATGTACTCAAGGTGATCATTTCCATACAGTTCAGTTAAACTTATTGCCATTTTTTCTATGAAACAGGCATTCATATCTTCATAATCTACCTGTCTATTTTCCTTCCACCACAGGGTATCGGGTTCTGAATACAGTCTGATTTTAAGTCCATTCAAATGCGATAAATTCTCCATCGCCTTGGTCTTAGAAAGGTAGGGAGACAGCTTCGAATAGCTCGCCAAGGCGGTATCTCCCACTCCAAATTCTGCATCAAAAGTTTCAACAATCCAATTTGCTTCTTCCACAGCAGTTTCTGAAACACTCTTTTGAATTGTCTTCTTTGCATTTTCATAGAGTCCAAATAAGTCGATAGGAGAATCGGCAATGAAAACTCCTTTTGGCTGAATACTCGAACCCATTGATTTCAAATAATCTGTTAAAAGAAGTGACACATTGCCTCCACCCGAAAAGCCTCCGATGTATGTATTGCTTGTGTTTACGCCGTGCTTACTCACAGCATCGACAAGGATTTTTTCGAGTTCAGCCTTCTCCGTTTCAGACATCCATAAATGCTGATTGTAATTCATCAACAAGACAGCAACGTTATTGGCTAAAGCGATGTCTAGAATGTTGAATTCAGTCTTTGTATTTTCAGCATTGCAGGGCAGACAAGGGAATAAGACGAGCAGCGCATCTTGTTTTGCGGGTACAACAATCTCATAATCGTTGGAGACGATGGCAGTGGGCACGGCAAGTTCACTTTGAACACCAGGATCAACGACGGTATTGTCTGAGCATGCAACAAAGACAAGGAGAAATAAAAGAATGGAAATGCGAGTCATTTGAGTTTTGCTTTCGGTCTACGTTGGTTTATGCATTCAAATTTATTCTGAAAGATTCGAAGTTGTTGGGCATTTGGTTTTTTTGGGGCTATTAATGGTTCCGGCAAATTGTGTTGGCTTCACATTTAGCAAATGTTACCATTTGTTTTATTTTAGAACATATGTTTGTTATTTTTTCAAACATTGAGTAATTTTGTTTCGTGAAACAGCGAGAGATAAATTGATATGAGCACAAAATTGTCACAAAAGCAAATAGGCCAACGGATAGCTGAGCTTCGCAAAATGAAAGGATTATCGCAGGAAGATTTGGCCAAAAGCGTCAAGATTTCTCGCCCGTCGTTGGCACAAATTGAGTTAGGAAATAGAAGCGTTGATATACTTGAACTGCAGCGATTTTCGATGATTTTGGAGTTTTCGTTGGACTATTTCATGTCGAAAGACTTCTCGGCAAGCCAAGAGATTGACAGCTCAGAAGAAATAAAGGGAAAGGAAGAAGAACGCATTTCTGTACCAACGCTTCAAATTAGCAAGTTCAAAAATGTCTTATTGTACATCCTTGAGCGATGTGCTGGCAAGCCAAATGTTGGTGAGACGGTACTTTATAAGTTGCTGTATTTCTCAGACTTCAATTATTATGAATTGTACGAAGAGCATTTAACTGGAGCAAAGTATCGCAAATTACCCTTTGGGCCAGTACCGCAGAAGCTGGACACGATCATTGGGCAAATGATTGAAAAAGGTCAGTTGCAAAGGGTAAAAACCGAATATCACGGTTATCCACAAACGCGATATTTACCATTGGAGAAAGCTGATTTAACCGAACTAAAGGCAAGTGAAACAGAAATCATCGACAGGGTTATAGAACAAATGAGCGACTGGTCGGCTGCTGCGATCAGCAACTATTCTCATAAAGATATGCCTTGGCTGGCTTCCAAAGAAGGGGAAGAAATAAACTATGAATTGGCATTTTATAGAGACGCACCTTTCTCAGTGAGAAACTATGGAGATGAAATTGAGGCACAATGACCTTTGACGAATTAAGTGAATTTAAGAAGGATTTGAAGCACCTTCTAAAAAAATACAGAACGCTCAATGACGATTTAGATGTGGTTAAACGCGTGTTGGAAGTTACACCCGACGAACGACCACCATTTAATTTTCGCATTGATCATTTGGGTTTAGAAACGTGTGTAATCAAGGTTAAGAAAATTGCGTGCAAGTCTATAAAAGGAAGAGGAGTAAACTCAGGTTTGCGATTAATTTATGCTCACTATCCCGAGGAACGGAAGATAACGTTCATTGAATTGTATCATAAGAGCGACAAGGAAAATGAAGACAGAAAAAGGATAACGGCTAATTTTAAATAGGCGGACAACGTTTCATGTATGATGTCGTAGCTATCCCGCAGGGTAGTTATGCATTATACATATTGTTGTGTTTTCGTTATTTTTTTAGTTCTAATTTTTTATAAATAAATTCAATTATAAAGCTAAATGCTATTATTCCTAATGCTATAAACATTAATGAATAAATTATTGGATAATTATTCAATATATCATTATCTATTAATAATCTTGATATTACAAATGTTGTTACTACTAATCCTGACATTAGTCCTAC
>JANRAA010000135.1:3951-5460 GCA_030728235.1 Flavobacteriales bacterium | reverse complement strand
ATATATATCAATGGTTTGGAGAGCAACGGCATTCAAGAACTCCTCGCTCCAGGCAATTACCAATTGGAATTGCACAATTCATCGGGTTGCACTTCAAATCATTCGTTCATTATTGAGCATGCCACTCCAATCGATATTAACTTAAACTCCGGAACAATTGAATGTTATGGAGAGACAACCGAAATTGAAGTCATAGCCAGCGGTGGAAATGGAGCTTTTGTAGTTGATTGGAATAGTATTGATTCTTTAAACATCTCTGCAGGTGATTATGAATTAAGCGTAACCGATGAGCTTGGATGCTCAAATTCGATTTCATTTTCCATCTATCAACCTGATAATCTAGAAATTGATGTCGATGTCGAACCCTTAACCAACGACAACGCCGGAATGCTTGAGATACAAATTGAAGGAGGCACACCACCCTACATTATTCAAACATTCGGCCCATCCGGATACTTCGCCAATAGTGCATTTCAACCTGACTTATTGCCCGGTAGCTATACATGGATAGTTGTAGATGCAAATGGCTGTTCGATATCTGGAAATGCAAGTATTGACGATTTATCAATCGGAGTAAATGAATTGAACAAACAAGCTATTACCATTTACCCAAATCCAGCAACAGAGTCGATTGGTATTCAGACGAACTGCAATATCTACGCTTTGAAAATACTTTCATGTGATGGCAGAATCGTAGAGAATTTCTCTTCCAATGAGCCTATAACACATATTGATGTTTCAGCCTTTGCCCCTGGAGTTTATCTATTAGACATCGCTAGCTCATGCGGAAACACGATTCGAAAATTCGCCGTGCAATAAGTTTGATTTTCCTGTGTATATCGTGGGGAGTTGCTGACGGACAATTTTCGACGGTTACCAATTCTTTTGGACTTTTTGCAAATACACTGGGAGGGTATCTTGGAAGTGGTGCCTCATGTGCTGATTTTGATGGCGACGGTTTCAACGACTTCACTTTTGCTACCAGCAACTCAGGAGTACTTTGCTACAAAAATATTAATGGTTCGAGTGCCAATCTCGCGGATTTCGGATTGAATGTCACTGGCGATATAAAGCAGGTTTTGTGGGTGGATTATGACAACGATGGAGACCAAGATCTTTTCTTAACAAGACATTTGGCGCCTTGCCTACTTTTTCGTCGCGATGACTCGTTTGTTCTAACAGATGTCTCTGTTGTTGCTGGAATTCCGCAATACACAAACTGGGAAACCTTCGGCGCAAGTTTCGGCGACTATGATTGCGATGGCGGCCTCGATTTCTATATCTGCAACTACAACGTTTCAGGCACCGTCACAAACCATCTTTTCCACAACAATTTAGATGGCACCTTCAGCGATGTTACGATACAAAGCGGTACTTCTAATGGAGTTCAAAACACTTTTCAAAGCTGTTGGATCGATTACAATTTAGATGGTCGATTGGATTTATATGTAATAAATGATCGACTGCAATACCCCAATGCACTTTATCTAAATAATGGAGATGGTACTT
>JANRAA010000135.1:0-3941 GCA_030728235.1 Flavobacteriales bacterium | reverse complement strand
TACTTTCACCGATGTAGCAATAACAACAAATAGCAACTTGCACATCTATGCCATGACTATTACTCCAGGAGACTTTGACAATGATGCGGATGAAGATATTTATGTAACAAATGGTTTAGATGGAAATGCCTTCCTCGTGAATGATGGCAACATGTTTCAGGAAATGGCAACAGCATACGGACTGACTATTAACGCTTTATGCTGGGGCGCTCAATGGATTGACTTTGATAACGATGGTTACCAAGATTTGTACGTCACCACATCAACGGAAACTGAAACACAAGTCCCACCAGCCCAAAACTACTTGTTCCAAAATAATGGAGATGGATTCAATGCAATAGCGAACTCCATTGTGAATTCAGCAAGCCATACCCACTGCAATCTAAGAACAGACGTCAACAACGATGGATTTCCAGACATTGTAAACCATACATCGAGTCCATACTCTCCCGTATATACTTCAATTCCCAACAACAACAATTGGATTAAAGTTAAACTAGAGGGGACATTTTCTAACCGCGACGCAATTGGCGCAGTGGTAAATGTTTATTGCACCGATCAAATGTATATGAGGCGACTATATTGTGGTGAATCATACCTCGGTCAGCACGCAAAAGAGTTAATGTTCGGACTTGGCGACCATGATTCAATAGATAGTCTTTCAGTGAGGTGGCCTTCCGGACTTATAGAAACCCACACTCAAGTGATGGTTAATCAAACAATTGCCTTGGTTGAAGCATCCACTATGGATTTCACATTTGAATCAGAGTCCATTCAGATTTGCGACAACGAGAAATACCTGATTGTTGCAGAGCATTGTCCTAATTGTTCTATTGCATGGTCTGATGGGACATCCGAAATAATGAAATCTGTAACTGAAAGTGGCATGTATAGCTATATTTTGACATTACCACACGGACATACAATAAGCAGCGATACACTTGAAATCATTGTCGTTGAAACTCCCCAAATCAACATCGCTACCACACCAACAAGTTGTGATATTGCTTTCGATGGATCAATAACCATTTCAGATACTTTCGGTTTACAGGACCTTCAAATCGATAACGAAAATTTTGAGAACACGAACATGGTTCTATCTGGTGGCGAGCATATGTTAAGTTACACCTACTTAGGATGCACATTTGACAGCGTTATCATCATTCCAATTGGCGAATTACCCGAAATTGAGTTCACATATCAACCAATTTCATGCTTTGGACTAACGACCAAAATGGAATTCACTGCTACTGATCAGATTATTGTAGACATAGAACCGCAGAATTTCAATCCACTTTCGGTAAGCGCAGGTATTTACAATTTAATATTTCAGTTGGCATCTGGTTGCAGTGTAAATTCGATTATTGAGATTTCAGAACCCCCATTGATGGAAGTAGAAATTTTGGCAGCTAACCCGAACAATGAAGAAGGCGGAGCTATCATGCTGAATATTCAAGGAGGGGCACCACCCTATTTTCTTCAATGGATTGGGCCAAACGGATTCATATCATCCGACAATCCAATTCTCAATCTAACAGAAGGTTCATACACATGCATTGTTCAAGACTCCAATGGATGTCTGACAACCGTCAATACACAACTCAACCTAGATTTTGTCAATGACTATCAACTATTTACTGTTCAGCCATTTCCTAACCCAACAGATAAATTTCTTAACTTTAAAACGACGGAACATACATTAGTCCAGTTTACTGACCTCACAGGAAGGATTCTACTCACTGACATAAAAACGAACGGATCAATGGAGCAGCTTGATCTTGGAAACCTTGATTCTGGAGTATATATACTATTGACATCGAACAAAAAAAGAGTGGAATCGGTGCCAATCATAGTGCAGAAGCATTAATTTTAAAGAAGATTTCAAGAAGTAAGGTAGATGTTAAAAATGCACCATTGTTTATATCAGATTCTGTTTATCCTGAGCTCTGTTTTTGCTTTGAACAGCTCAGGACAAACGTTCGTTGATGTTTCTACAATTCAAGGAATAAATGCTATAGTTAGTGGTGGTACATTTTCTGCAGGCTTGAGTTTCGCCGACTTCAACCACGATGGATGGGATGATTTGACCATTGGCATGAACAATCAAAGTCCGAAGGTTTATTTGAACAACAACGGAGATTTTCAAGAAGTGAGTTTGCAGCTTCCTTCCAATACCTTCTGTAAAATGGTTGTTTGGGTTGATTACAACAACGACGGAAATAGGGATTTGTTCATGACGAACAGAAATGGCAGCAATCGACTTTTACGAAATGACGGCGATTTGAATTTCACTGATGTAACATCCATTGCTGGAGTAGCCTTAACAGGTGGTGACAACTACGGAGCATCTTGGGGTGATTTCGACTTGGATGGCGATTTGAATCTCTATGTTTGCAACTATCGTTTCTCCTTCGAACCTGGCACTTCTGCCGATAAAAATCATTTATTTAGAAATGATGGCAACGATATATTCACTGACATCACAGCAATTGCAGGAGTTGCCGGCAATGTAGACCTTTCTTTCCAAAGCGCTTGGATCGATTACAATCACGACCTGTTACCTGATTTGTATGTGATCAACGATAAAATATCTCCCAATCGATTGTATCGAAACAACGGTAATGGATCATTTACTGAAGTAACAGGCGCGAGTGGAATAGGCATAGTCATCGATTCAATGTCGGCTTCCTATGCTGATTACAACAATGACCTGCTAATGGACCTATACACCACCAACACGCAAGCGGGGAATGTACTGCTTCGAGCAAAAGAGGATCTTACTTTTCAGGATGCAACGGAAGAAACAGGACTCATTGTTTATGACTATACATGGGGTGCCGTTTGGTTTGACATGGACAATGACACGGACCAAGACATTTATATAGCAGAGTCAGAGGCACTTGCTTTTAACTCACCGAATTACTTGTACCGCAACATGGGTATTGAAGCCGATTATACCTTTGAAAACGTTTCTGACCTGTTAACCACTCCAGACATTTCCGACGCATACACAGCAGCGAGTGGTGATCTTAATAATGACGGCCATATCGACATCGCCGTTAACAATCGATTTCCATACAATGCAGTTTTGTGGGAAAACAGCGGCAACGAAGATGGAAACGGATTTATCAAAGTCAGACTGGAGGGAACCACTTCAAATCGTGATGGAATCGGCTCATGGATCACAGTGTATGCAGGAGGCAATGCATTTGTCACATACACGTTGTTAGGAGAGCAGTACATATCTCAAAATTCATTTGACGAGCATTTTGGATTGGGTCAAAATCTTCAGGCCGATAGTTTATTGATTGAATGGCCAAGCGGCATTCAAGAGGTTTATTATGATATTGCCAGTGGAACAACGTTGATCGCTGTTGAGGGAGCTACTCAACTGCCTGATCTGATATATAGTTATGAAAACTGTACAAACGAGCCAGCCGTTTTGAGTCTTGAAGGCGGGAACTATACTTCAGCTATTTGGAGCACTGGGGAAGAAGGTGATAGCATTGAAGTGCAGACAAGTGGCATTTACGATGTAACGATAGAGCTCATTGCTGGAAACACTGTGACAATTAGTCAAGAAATTACACTTACTCCACCTCCAAGTTTATCTGTCAACACTACTTCACCATTGTGTTTCGATAGTAGTAATGGTTCAATTGAGCTTTTCAACGTAGCAGGAATACCCGTTGACTATGTTGAATGGCAGGAATTGAAAGACAATACACTTGCTATTTTCGGACTTGTGGGAGGTACATATAACTATACAGTATTTGATATCAATGGTTGTTCAACAAGCGGGAGTGTTTCACTTGAAGTCCCGTCACCCATTTCGTATAACCTTGAAACAATCAATGGCAGCTGTCCGGGCGATCTAGGAAGCATCAACATCAGCGCCGTTGGCGGTACCCCTCCCCTATTAATTGACTACCTCGGAGAGG
>JANRAA010000134.1:2712-5494 GCA_030728235.1 Flavobacteriales bacterium | reverse complement strand
CCCGTGGGCTGGATTTTATGTAACCGGGTTGGTTGTTAGCCGACTTGAATTTATCCGCAAAGCATCATCATTGGTGCATGTCATTGTAGGAATCTTTATTCTCACAGCCGGACTTGCTGTAGCTGTTTTTACCGAATCAAATCAGTTATCGGCATTCAATAAAAGCATTATGCCGCAGGGGTTGACCCTTCTTATGCTGAATTTCCCAGGGTTCTTTTTGGCTATGCTTGGTCTTTCCATTATACTCACCGATTTCAACAATTGGGCTACTGCGCGATTCAGCGCTTTGGCTAGCAAGACATGGGTGCGTACCATGAGCAAAAGCAAATACACGATCATTCTCGTATTTATTGCCGTATGCATGGTTATGAAACTCATAATCGGCGTTCCATCTACTTCGTTTATGCGACTTATTTGGTCGATCTCGGCAACAACCATCACACTGTCTATTATGTTCTTGATTGCACGCCAAAAACGTCTTTCCTTTGCACCTGTTGAGAAAGTAATTAAGTACTTCTCAGGAATGTGATGACCAAGGCATCGATAAACATTTTACACCATCCCCTGATTTTTAAAAAGCCCGCTCGAACCTCGCGAGATGTATTGACGCAGAAACCGTCGTGGTTTATAAAAATCGAAACCGAAGAAGGATTTGGAATCGGAGAATGTTCGATCATACCCGGACTAAATCCAGAAAGTACAGAAGACGCCGAGATGTTGCTCAAAAAGCTGCAAGGCATCAACAACCTTGAAAACATTAACCTGCCTGAAGCACACCGCTTTCCATCTGTCCGCTTTGCCATCGAAACAGCCCTTCGATCGCTTGCAGCGAAAAACCCCATGGTGCTCTTCGAATCAGACTTTACCGAAAACAACGCCGGCATCCCCATCAATGGATTGGTTTGGATGGATAACATCCCCGCGATGCGCGAACAAATGAAAGAGCGCGTTGAACAAGGATATGACGTTGTAAAGCTAAAAATCGGCGCACTCGATTTCGACCAAGAATGCGACCTCCTCGATTGGTTTCGAAACGAATACGGATTCACCTACGAGTTAAGACTCGATGCCAATGGCGCATTCACCCCCGCCGAAGCATTGCGGAAAATTGAACGATTGGCGCAGTTCGACATCCATTCGATCGAGCAACCCATCAAAAGCGGACAAATAAAAGAAATGCGGGAGTTGGTGAAGCACTCAGACATCGCCATTGCCCTCGACGAAGAGTTGATAGGCATTGCCGATTACACCGCCCTCTTAGATGAAATCGCTCCTCAATTCATAATCCTCAAGCCTAGCCTGATTGGTGGATGGGAAGTGTGCGACAACCTCATTAAACTGGCACGAGAGCGCAACATAAATTGGTGGGCAACCTCTGCCTTAGAATCCAATATCGGATTGAACGCCATTGCTCAATGGTGCGCCACCCAAGAGTTGACCTTGCCTCAAGGTCTCGGAACAGGCTCGCTGTATACCAACAACATCCCCTCGCCATTGAGCATTGAGCGAGGCCACCTCTACTCTGATCAAACAAAATGGACATTGCCATGGGATTGATCATCAACGACGAACATTACCCATTCGAGCAATGGCAAGCGCTTCCTGAATCTCCCGCGTGGATAGGATTGATACGATCGGCACTGAGAGAATGGTTCGAAATTGGCAAAATCACCTCCACAACTTCAGGTAGCACAGGACATCCCAAAACGTTCACCTTCAACAAAGAGCAGATAGAGAAAAGTGCCGAACAAACAGCAGCATTTTTTCATTTAACGAAAGGTACAAAGGCCCTTCTCGTTTTGCCCGCTGATAAGATCGGTGGTAAAATGATGATTTATCGCGCCTTGCTCGGCGGATGGGAATTGCACTGCACTCCACCAAGCGGGTTGCCAGAAATTTCTGATGTCGTCGATTTCGCAGCCCTCACCCCCCATCAAACATTGCGATTACTGAATGAGATGCCGGAGGCAATGCAAAAAATCAAGACCCTAATAATAGGTGGCGCACCTGTAACATCCGCTTTAGCGCAAAAAATAAAAAATAGCGGCACAACGGCCTTTGAAACGTATGGAATGACAGAAACCATCAGTCATGTTGCCTTGCGAAGAATCAGCCCCGATGCAGAGCACAGCTTCACCGCCTTGAAATTTGTCGATATCTCAATCGATGAACGCGACTGTTTGCGCGTGGAGACCACTTATACTGACGCATTGCAAACCAACGACATAGTTACATTAATCAACGATCGCCAATTTATCTGGAAAGGCCGCGCAGATTTCGTGATCAATAGTGGCGGAATAAAAATACACCCCGAAGAAATCGAGAGCATACTCGGAAACTACATCAGGGGCAACTACTACGTAGGATGTAAGAGCGACGCCATTTTCGGACAAATCGCAGTGCTTGTTATAGAAAATGCTGAAAAGGATGTCGAACTCGAAACCAATTTGAGATTGGCTATTCAAACGCTGCCTGCCACAAATCGTCCAAAAGAAATTATTTACGTCGACCACATTGCAACCACCAACGGCAAAACAATTCGAGAAATATGGAGCTAACTAAAATTGTATTCGCAACCCACAACAAGCACAAAGCAGAAGAGCTGCAGGCCATGCTGATGGGAAAATACCAAGTACTTACACTCGACGATATCGACTGCCTAGAAGAGATTCCTGAGGATGCTCACACCTTAGAAGGCAATGCCATCATCAAAGCAAAATTTGTCGCTGAAAACTATGGCGTTGATTGCTTTGCTGACGATACCGGACTTGAAGTAGCAGCC
>JANRAA010000134.1:0-2702 GCA_030728235.1 Flavobacteriales bacterium | reverse complement strand
GGCGTGCACACCGCTCGCTATGCAGGAGAGGCCAAAGATCCAGATGCGAACATGAACAAACTCATTGATGCTTTGGCATTTGAGAAAAATCGAAATGCTCAATTCCGCACAGTGATTTGTCTGATTATAAACAACCAACAACACCTCTTTGAAGGCATTGCAAAAGGAGAAATAGCAGCCTCAAAAAGTGGCAGCAAAGGATTTGGCTACGACCCCATTTTCATACCATCGGGTTTCAATACTACCTTTGCTGAAATGACACAGGCTCAAAAGAACAGCATTTCACATCGCGGACGAGCTGTAGAGAAACTGATCGCGTTTTTGCATGAACAAGATGTGTAAAACATCTAAATCGATAAGCGGCTATAATTTGTAACTTGCGCCACCCAACGAATCAACTTATGATAGCGTATTTGGACTTCGAAGAACCGATTAAAGAGCTTCGCGAGCAACTCGAGAAGACAAAAGAGATAAGCGAAAAGAGTCAAGTTGACGTCTCGAAAGCAATCCACGACATTGAGAAAAAAATCAAAGATGTAACGGTTGAAATTTACAGCAACCTTACACCGTGGCAGCGTGTTCAAGTTAGTCGACACCCTAATAGACCGTACACCTTGGCTTACATCAATGCCATTACCGATGGCACTTTTATCGAAATGCACGGTGACCGCACCGTGAAAGACGATAAAGCCATGGTAGGAGGATTTGGGATGATAGATGGCCAGTCGGTAATGCTCATCGGACAACAAAAAGGCATTAACACCAAAATGCGACAGTACCGCAATTTTGGAATGGCAAACCCAGAGGGATATCGAAAAGCAATGCGTTTGATGAAGCTCGCCGAGAAATTCGGACGTCCGATTGTTACATTTATCGATACCCCTGGAGCGTTCCCTGGTTTGGAAGCTGAAGAGCGCGGACAAGGCGAAGCTATTGCACGTAATTTATTCGAAATGATGAAGTTACGCGTACCTGTTATTTGCATCGTAATTGGTGAAGGGGCATCAGGGGGCGCGCTTGGAATAGGCATAGGAGATAAAGTGTTGATGCTTGAAAACTCATGGTATTCAGTTATTTCACCTGAAAACTGCAGTACCATTCTTTGGAGAAGTTGGGATCATAAAATTGAAGCAGCTAGTGCGCTCAAACTAACAAGTGAAGACATGCTCGCGAATAAATTGATCGACGGCGTGATCAAGGAGCCATGCGGAGGTGCTCATGCCAATGAAGAAGAGATGTTTGGCAACGTGAAAAAAGAAATCTTGAAGCAAATCGAGAAATTGAGTGCGATGGAGCCAGAAAAACGAATCGATTCACGAATAAAGAAATTCAGTTCAATGGGCGTAGTCGCCTCATAATCACGAAAAATTGCAAAAAAACACCTGATATGTGGATTATCAACAATGAAGTTGAAATAACTACCTTTCATAATCCAATATCTATGGTTAGTTTTGCACGAATTTTACACTTGGTAAGCACCAATTAACAAAAACACATCCAAATGAAAACGACTAATCTATTTGTCTTTTCTCTCCTTACGCTTGTTGCCGTTATTATCACATCTTGTGGTGGTCTTGGTAAAATGGAAAAGCACATTGAAGAACTCAATGCAAAATCGAACCCTGAACCACTTATCGTTCGCGGCGACAGCGTTGAGCTGAACATCACAGGTAAATTCCCTGAGAAATATTTCCACAAGAAAGTTATCGTAGAATCTACTCCTGTTCTCGTTTTCGAAGGTGGTGAGGCTGCCTACAAAATGAAAGGCTACCAAGGTGAAGATGCTGCGGGCAACTACGAAGTTATTCCTTACGATGCTGGAAAAAGCTTCTCTTACACCAACAAAGTAGCTTTCCAATCGGGAATGGAACAATCAACTTTGGAAATGCGCATCAGCGGTTCTAAAGGTTCTCAAACAGCTACTTTTGACCCACTTGCTGTTGGAACTGGTGTAATCACTACGCCTTACTTGGTTCAAAGCGATGATAAGTTTTTGTTGGCCGGAGACAAATTCCAACGTGTACTTTCTTTCACAAAAGAAGCAATCATCAATTTCGATTACAACTCTTCGAACCTTCGTGGCAGTGAGTTGAAAGATCAAGACATCAAAGATTTGATGGCTTTCTTGAAAATGGCTTCAACTTCTGATAGCGTCGTTGTTACAGGAACAAGCGTTGAAGCTTATGCTTCTCCAGAAGGTGAAATCAGCTTGAACGAAAACCTTGCGCAAGAGCGTGCTGAGGCTGCTAACAAAGTAATCGCTGCTGAAATGAAGCGTTTGAAAATGTCGGTAGAAAACCCAGAAGCATTTTTCGCAAATGTACCTAAAGGAGAAGACTGGGAAGGTTTCAAAGACTTGATGCAGAAATCGAACATCGAAGACAAAAACTTGATCATGCGTGTGTTGGAAATGTATACCGACAAAGACAAGCGTGAGCAAGAAATCAAAAACATCGCGAAAACCTACAAAGAAATCGAAAAGGAAATCCTCCCTTCTTTGCGTCGCTCTCAAATCGATGTGAACTACAACGTAGAAGGATACACTGACGAGGAGCTTCGCTCGATCGTTAAATCAAATCCTGACGTTTTGACTATTGAAGAAATCTTGTTTGCTGCTACCTTGTTTGAAGGTTTGAACGACAAACTAGAGATCTACCGCAGTGCTGAGCGTGTTCACCCTGGAGACTACCGCGGTGCTAACA
>JANRAA010000133.1 GCA_030728235.1 Flavobacteriales bacterium | reverse complement strand
ACACTGAACCAATACATCTTCAGGTACGTTAACTACTGGACCAGTAAGATCTTGAACACGGATTTCTTGAGTGCATGTAGTAACAGGAGCGCCTGTAACCTCAGCAACTGACCAAGTGCGAGTAATTGTGTAATCGCAAGAGTTACCTGAAATTACATCTTGACCCATGGTTATGATGTAGTTACACTGACCAGAGATAGAAGGCATACCTGTAACATCAGCAGATGTAGAGGCACCACATTCAAGGTTTAGGTCTTCAGGACAAGTAACAACACAATCGCAGTTGCCATAAACACAACTTCCGTCGTCCATTACAGCAGCTGAATCAAAGTTACAAGCTGAATCGTCAGTACAACCCATTGTAAACATACAAGAGCCATCGTCACCACACGCATCAGCGTTGTAGTTAATAGCAAGCTCGTTTGTACAACCAGCTTGAGATACGATAACTGAAATCGGACCTGCGATATCAAAACAGCCAGAAAGATCTCCAGCATTTTGTCCAACAGCAGCTCCATTTATATCGAAGAAAGTTGCGTACCAAACGAAATATTCGCCTGCAGCATAACCTTCAAAGTTGATATCAATGTTATTGAATGAATTCGCACTCGTAGGCGAAACAAAAACGATGTTCAAAGCTTGATCAGTTACAACCCAAGCAGCTCCGCTTCCTTCCTGGTCAATACCAGCATAGAAGAAAGATAGCTCGTCTTGAAACCCATCACCTGAGCATGTTTCACCGAAACCGCTCAAATCAATTGAACCAGCGTTAACAATCTGACATGAACCGTCATCAACTGTAGCAGTTGAATCATAGTTACACGCGTCAGCGTTTGTACATCCAGCGATTTCAACCACCGCATCGAAAGGAATTGTACAACGGAATTCATCAGCTCCAACACTGTTAGGGAATATCTGAGCGAAAACAGATCCGCTAAATACACCGTCAGTTGTAAACTGGCCGATGAGAACCTTCAGGTCATCACCAGCAATACCATTAACATCACCATTCAAAGCGAACCAACCGCCACCAACTAGATCGTTGATTTCGATTGAAGAACCGCCTTCAAAAGCGCCAATCCAATCAACCAATCCTGAGATTGCATTAATTGAACCACCTGGATCTGTGGTAGATGTACGTCCAATTGTAACCCATGAATCATAGGCTAAAGTTGGAAAAGCACCCAAAATACCAGGGTTTACTTCACCACCAGTTAACACACTCGCAAGTGGAGTCTGATAAAAAGATGTTGAGGTTGAGATTGATAGAGGGAAATCCTCAGATCCTGCAATAGCCGAAACAAAGTCAGCTCCAGCAGCTACAGTTACATAAAGACGGTAAGTGGTTAGGCCATTTAACGATTCAAGCGGATCTCCACTTGGATAATCGTGTACAGCATAAGTCTCCACTTCGACGCCTACTCCCGAACAAGGAGTTTGGGCCCATGACTGCATAGCAAGCAGCATTACGGCCGTTAGACAGCATAAAAGTTTTTTCATAAAGCAAGCATTTAGTCCACCTAGTTAGGTGTGAAAAGGTAATTTACCCACCTTTACGGAACAAAAGTAGCAAATCCTTAATGACTTTTACAAGGATTGGAACAAATATTATCGTCAATTTCACATCGTTGGTCGACATTAAACTAAACTTTATCACATTGTTAAGGCAGTGATTTATTTTTCTTCCTTGCATGCAGCAAATTTGTTTTTTGACTGTCATTATAGCAATTGAATAAGACCGAATGTCGGACAAACAGCTCATAGAACGCATTGCCAACGGAGAAGCAGAAGCACAACTGATTTTCTATAAGTTGCATGTGGACATGCTTTTTGTGACCGCAAATCGGATTTTAAACAATCCTCAAGTAGCAGAAGATGTTGTGCACGATGCAATACTGAAGGCATTTGAAAACATTCAGAATCTAAAAAATCCACTCGCAGCTTCCGGTTGGGTGCGAACCATCGCAAGAAGAATGGCGATCGACCAATTGAAAAAAGAACTTACGTTCGAAACCGATGAGTTCAGGGATGACATACAAGAAGCAGAAGTTCCTGAATACACCGATATTGACTTATCCGTTATTCGTGAAGCAATGGAAAAGCTACCAGCAGGATACAGAGCAATTCTAAATCTTCATTTGCTTGAAGATATGTCTTTCGATGAAATCGCCAAGTTACTTGAAATCAAATCTTCTACGGTTCGGTCGCAATTTGCTCGGGGAAGAATAAAGTTAATCACCTTATTAAATACGTATCATGTCAGACAATCTTAAACACCTCCTGCTTCTGGCTGAACAAAAAAAGCCAAATGACGGACATACAGCGCGATTTGAACAAAAGCTAAAACAATCTGCTCGACCGCAAAATCGGAAACGGATTTTCCAAATGACCGCACTTGCAGCGGTTGCTGCTGGATTGATACTTTTCGTAGTCATCTATGGAATTCAATCAGAGAATGAAGAATTCCAAAAACGATCTTTGTCTGACATATCCCCGCAAACAAAAGCGCTTGAAATACAAATGTCGGAACACATCATCCGGCGAGAAGCCGAAGTAGACTTTGAAAACCCAGTGCTTTTCAACCAAATCAAAGTGTACCGGTCGCTGCAAGTAGAGTTCAGCAAACTTGAGAACGACTTGAATTTGAATTTTGGGGATGAACGTCTTATACGTGCCATGATGGACAACTATCAACATCGCTTAAAGGTGCTAGAAAACATACTACTAATCAAACGGTTGAATGAGCAACAATTGCCATCAACCTCGCAACAATCAAACTCGAAATCATGAAGAAAATCAGCCTCCTCCTGTCGCTTTCTGTTTTCTGCTTCTGTGCAGTGAACGCAAAAGATTACCAGAAAGAATTCAGCAAAGCATATGAAACCAATCCGAATGTCACTTTGGAAACGTCGACTTCTTTCGGCACCCTGAAAATCATTCCTTGGGAAAACAATGAAGTAGAAATATCCGTTTCGGTTATTGTCGACGCTAAATCTGAAAAAGATGCACAAGAGATCTTCGAACGCATTGAGGTTGAAATGCGAGGCACACGCGACCAAGTTGCGATAGAAACAGAAATCGGAAACGGAAGTTGGAGAAACCAAAGCGGGAACTTCGAAATCAACATCACAATTCACGCCCCTGAAAAAATGAAATCGAAAATAAATCACTCCTATGGAGATTTGAATTTCGGCGCTTTTGAGGGAAAAGCAAATATCGACGTTAGCTACGGTTCACTCACTGCCGAAAACTTCATAAACCCCGAAAACGATGTGAAAATAAGCTACAGCTCAGGGAAAATCTTAAACACAAAAGGCGGTGCTTATGATGTCCAATTCGGTAGTCTGACGTTCGATAAAATCAACGGTGATGCAACCATTCATGCAGGATATAGCAGCCTCGACGTTAAAAACGTAACCCCAAACTGCCATGAACTGAGCATTTCAAGCGAATTTGGAGGTGCTGAGATTTCTCTCGACCCAAAATGCTCTTTTAAAGTGGAGGCGAACTCTTCATTTGGAAGCATCGAACTTCCTCAACAGATGAAAATAACGTCTTCTAAAAGCGACTTTAATTCAGCAAACAAAGAGGGAACAATCGGAACAGGTCAAGGCGAATTGTCGATTTCATGCAGCTTTGGCGATGTTAATGTCGACATCAACTAAGAATCGGACACGATCTTTTTGAGAAAAAATAAAAGAAACTTCCATTGATATAAGTTTTTTATATCTTTGCGCTCCCAACCCAAAAGGGTACCATAGCTCAGTTGGTAGAGCAAAGGACTGAAAATCCTTGTGTCCCTGGTTCGAATCCAGGTGGTACCACGAAAACCGGATCTTATGATCCGGTTTTTTCGTTTCTAACCTTTAAGTTTACAGCATGCAACTTGGAGACCTTCAACTTCTACAATCGCTACTCGCTGAAAATCGGTGGTCGAGCGTGTTCATCTTAACCGATGAAAACACCAACCAACTGTGCCTCTCCAGCCTGATGATGTGTATTGATTTCCCAATAAACCCTGAAATACTCGAAGTAGAACCCGGCGAGAATTCGAAGTCGGTAGAAATAAGCCACCAGCTGTGGTGGGCCTTGAACGATTTAGGAGCAGATAGAAAATCGCTTTTGATCAATCTGGGCGGAGGTATGATTACTGACCTCGGTGGATTTATCGCTTCCACTTTCCAAAGAGGTATCGACTTTATTCAAATACCTACAACGCTGCTAGCCATGACAGATGCAGCCATTGGAGGCAAAACAGGTATCAATCTCGGTCAACTAAAAAACCAAATCGGAACGTTTCAAAACCCAGTGGCAGTGATTCTAGATCAGGCATGGCTTGAAACCCTCCCGTCAAGAGAAATACGATCAGGATTTGCCGAGATCATCAAACACGGTATCATTGCTGACCAAACCCTTTTGGAAGCATGCTTTAACACCGACGTCTCGAACCAAGAAGAAGTTTTTCAGCTGCTCGAACCATCGATGAAGGTGAAGGCTAACATTATTGAAATCGACCCTTTTGAACAAAACGAAAGGACGTTTTTGAATTTCGGTCATACAAGCGGACATGCTTTGGAATCGCTGACTTTGCAAGATGAAGACCCGCTTCTGCACGGAGAATGTGTTGCCTGGGGAATGATGATTGCCACGCTGCTTTCCATTGATTGTGGCGGCTTAAAGGCCGAAAAAGCCAATGATTTGATTCGTTCAATCGACAGCTATTACCCCGACATCCAACCAGAGGTTGAAATTGAAAAACTGTGGGAAGTGATGCTTCGCGACAAGAAAAACAGCAAAGGAAAAGTGAATTTCGTGCTCCTTTCTGATGTGTCGAAACCAATGAACAACGTCGAGATCTCGTTTGAACAATTCAATAAAGCATGCGCCAACCTGCAGGCTATGCGCGAAGAACTTTAGAATTACCGCGTTAAAACGATGTAGTCTTTTATCAATGTGCGCAAAAACCCAATTTGATTTTGCTCAACAACGGGTACTTTCATTTCAGAGCACACTCGCTTAACCAATAGATTCACAGCTTCACTATGTGCAGGGTTTTTATAAAGATTGTATCGCTCTACCGTCTGCTTAATGACCAACATATCGTCTTCGCTAAAAAAACGAACTTGCGGATAAACCGGCTGATAGTTGTCGATGGTAGAAATATTCAAGATGTCTTTCAATGAGACATATAAATCAGGATTCGACTTTACAACGGCAGTATTCGATACCACATCCCCCAATCTTTGCGACCTTCCGGTGCTGTTGATCAAAACAACGGCTATTGCACCTGCCGTGAACCAGATATCGAACAAACGAAACACCCAACGCAGCAGGTGATCAATAAAGTTCATAGGCCGACCATCCAAACGCACAACCTTTATGCGCAATGCCATCTTGCCCAGTGTTTGTCCGCCATTCAACAACTCCCAAAACAATGTATAGAAGGTTGTTATCGGCAACATGACTACATATACGAAAATGAGCGCAACGCCCTCACC
>JANRAA010000132.1 GCA_030728235.1 Flavobacteriales bacterium | reverse complement strand
GGCCAATGCGTTTATCAACTGCCAGAATTAATTCTTTACCATCTGGTCGCTCTTCGGCGATTTCGCGGCTGATATCGAGCGCCGCGCGTTCAATGCGATCGAGGACATCCGTTGTAATCGTTTCACGCGTTCCCGAATTCATTTTCAGAGTTACCGTGATGTTGTCGCCCTCGATGAATGGGAAGAAAGTTGTTTTTACGAAACCTCCACCAATCAACCCGGGGACAGAAATGATAAATAGAGCCACGATTATTGAAAAAGTGACCCATGTATTTTTCATTGCAAACCGCAGCACAGGAGCGTACAATTTGAAGCGCATCCAATCCATGAATTTCTTCATGCTGCGTTCTACCAAATTTCCTTTTTTCTTTCTCTGCAGCGCTTTGGAGTGACCTACGTGTGCTGGCAATATCAATGCCCCTTCTATCAATGAAAACACGAGGGTGAAGATCACCACCATGGCCATTTCCTTGAACACATCACCCAGTCGTCCTTCAATGAAAAAGAAAGCTGTAAAAGCCACTACCGTCGTCAAGATTGCTGAGAACACAGCGGGCAATACCTCCAAAGCTCCTTCAATGGTGGCCTCAAATCTTGTTTTACCTTCCTCGTAGTGCTGGTAAATATTTTCAGCGATTACAATTCCATCATCCACCAGAATCCCGATCACCAAAATCATCCCGAACAGGGAGATAACGTTGATGGTAACGCCTGTAAATTGAGCGAGGATGAACAACCCTGCGAACGAAACAGGGATGGAGAGGGCCACCCAAAAAGCAAGGCGTATATTCAAAAACAACGCGAGGAAGAACACCACGAGCACGAAACCTTGAATTCCGTTGCTGGTTAGCAATTCAATACGCTGTTGCAAAACGATGGAGCCATCGCGAATGACATACAGTTGGACATTCGAGTGCGTCTCGTTGTAGTTTTCGATGTATTCGTTCACCTTTTTGGTAATCGAAAGAATGTCTTCTTCAATCAGATTATTAACGGTTACTACCGCTGCTGGCTTGCCATTGAACCAGTTTCTGCTTGGGTTGTCTTCGCTCCATTGATCAACCACCTCTGCCAAATCACTGAGGCGTATCACACGTCCGTCAGGCTCTGCCTTCACGATGATATCTTCCAAATCAGCTGCTTGGTATTCTCTAAAACGTCCGCGAATGAGCAACTCTTCTCGATCGGTCCGAATCTTACCACCTGTTGTCTCTAGGTTCGAAGTTCGTATCGCCGCCGCAATTTCCGCCACCGTGATATTGAGTGCTAGCAAGCGATCTTCTCTCACTGAGACCTCAATTTCTTCATCGGGGTAGCCGCTGAGTTCCACTTGCGATATTCCATCGATTGCTCTCAGGTCGGTTTCGATGGCGCGCGCATTCTCCTTTAAAGTCCGTAAATCGAGATCACCCGAAACTGCGAACGAAATGGCAAAGTTGACCTGGTCTTGCTTGAAGATGACCGGAGGTTCCATGCCCACCGGGAACGACGAAATACGATCCACTGCATTCTTCACATCTTGCAGCGTTTCATCGGTATCGTCTTCATCAATTACCGTCACCGTGATGGTACCTGCATTTTCCGAGCACACCGACTTTACCTGATCAAGTCCGGCCAGGCCCTTTAGATTGTCTTCGATTTTGGCAACTATCCCTTCTTCGATTTCTTCTGGGCTTGCGCCCGGATAAACCAGCTGAATGATGATTGTTTTGGTAGGTGCTTCAGGGAAGAAGTTAGAACGGACGCGCATCATACTCGCCACACCCGCAATGAGGATGGCGATCATGATCAAATCACCCGTGAGGGGATATTTAACGAAGTAGCGTAGAATTGATCTCATTCCTCGGCTACTTTTACGGTCATGCCATCAAACGCATTGTTGACTTGTTCGGCGAGAATCGAAGTCCCAGGTCGAATTCCGGTTATAATAAAATCTCTTTCTGAGCGATAAGCCACCGCTACAGGCGTCAGACGCAAGACGGTATCTTCAACAATGTAAATGCTGTTGTTTGGCTGCAGCAGTTCAATGTTTAGGCGAACCGACTCAGCAAGTGGTGCCGAGCTGATTTCGCCATTCACGTACATTCCATCTCTCAATCCTTCACCTTCTACAGTGCAAAAAACGCGAGCGCTTTGGGTTGCAGGGTCGATGGTTTCTAGTATGCGTGCTACTTTTCCTACGTAACTTTTTCCTTCTGATTCAGTTGTGAAGTTCACGGGGTCGCCCACGCGAACGGTCATCAGCGCAGATGCTGAAATGGCTGATTCTATTTCAAAAGTTCCAGAACCTACAAACTCACCCAGTTTTTGTCCGACCCGGATCAAACTACCATCTGTTACTAGTCCTTGTGCCACTTCGCCATTAAATGGAGCAGAAACAGTGTATTTTGACAAGCGTTCTTCAGACGCTTGAATGGTGTAGTATTGATTTAAGATACCGCGATTAGAAATAAAGAATTTCTCTTGATCGGTTTTGGTAGTTGGCAAAGGCTTCAGCGATTCGTTCACTTTGAAACCCGCCGTGTACTGTCTCCATTCTTCGTAGCTATTTGGGTAGTCGACTTTAAAATCGGCCAACGTAGCTGTCAATGCTTGCAAGAAAGCACTGCGTTGAGCGATCAAACTCATGCGCAGCTCTTCACCATCTATGCGAAGCATTGTTTCTCCAGCACCAAAACGCACCCCTTCGCGGAATTCCTTTGATTGCGGCAGCAGAATTCCACTCACTTCAGCGTAGATTTCTATCTTGTTTTTCGCAACAGCACGGCCTTGAATATAGGTTATAGGTGCAAGTTCAGCAGGAGCTGCTGGCATCACTTTCACCAACTTTACCTTTCGTGGTGAGCTGCTCACCGGCGGAGCCCCTTTCATTCCGATTAGCGATTTTGCAACGAAAATTCCGGTGCCGAGAATAGCAATCCCTGCGATGGCGCGAAGGATTGACTTGAGAACAGGATTCATAAAATGAAAATAAGAGCAACAAAGCTACTTTTTTTCAGATGCTTACAATTGCTAAAAGACGTGAAGATTTTGCAGTTGGTCGAAACTGCACAATAGATAGTCTTTTCATACCTTCGGCAAAACGCACATCATGAATCAAAAAACACAACGTATCGTTTGGGTAGTACTCCTCATTCTTGCCGCACTTTGGATGGCTAGTTCTGGCATTATGAAGTTCATGCCCAATGCCGAGATGGTAGATTCATTTGCCCGTTGGGGACATTCTGAAACTTTCATGATGATGATAGGCGCTTTCGAAATCGCTGGTGCCATTGGATTGTTTATTCCAAAATTGCGAAAATGGGCCATACTGGGTTTGTTGCTCATCATGGCCGGAGCCATATTCACCCACATTACTGCAGGTGAATATCATTTGCTCGGCGGCGCAGCCATGGCCATTGTGCTGTTGGCCCTCGTCTTTCTTTTGCACAAGCCAAAAGAAGAGCCTACACCTGAAGATTAATTTTGAATCATCACTTGGTAGCTCAATGTTGACCCATCTTTTTGGTCAACGGTGAGTATATAAAATCCTGCTGCATAGCTCGATACATCAACCACTTCTGTGTCAGCAAAGACAGTACGACTAAATACCGTTTGTCCGGTTGATGACAGCAAGGTCAAGCGTCGCTCATTCACGCTTTCAAAGCGGATGTTGAGCTGGTCGCTTGTTGGGTTCGGAAACACTTGAACAGAAGCTTCCATATCTTCTGAAACACCCACCACAGCATCCAATTCATAGGTTCCAGTCGCAGTGCCACAATCGTTCGAAACGGTGAGACTGACTGTAAACGTAGCAGATTCTGCAAAAACATGCTGAGGGAATTTTAAAGTACTTGTTTCACCGTCTCCGAAATCCCACAAGTAAGTATCTGCTGATGAGAAATTCATAAAGGCATAACCACCATTGATTGCTTCACTAAAAATATGAACCGTGGGAGGAACACATTCAAAGCAATCATCAAAATACATCTGAATTGAATCTGCTTTCTCAGCAAATCCGTCGAAGGCCGACAACACATCGTCGGTGCCTGTCTTGAAAAAATACGCTCCCTCGGTGCAGAAATCTTGACCAGGTGCCAGGGTGAAGCCACCGGTGCTTTCTATTTGTCTCACATCAGTCGGCACGTAGTTTTCACTCCCTGTTGGATAACCTACTTGGTGAAAATCAACGGGTACTCCTCCTTCGTTGAATGGTTGTCCGTTCGAATATTGCCCTTTCATCAAATTGTAATGTCCTACTGCTGTAACTGGCAACTGATTAGGGATATCAAATGCCACGCTATGCACAGCCCCAATCCGTTCATTGTCAATTACTCCATCGTTGTCGTTGTCTACCTCATCGGCATCTTCTGGCACTCCTGAAAGCAACTTAAATCCCGTTATCGGAATATCGCCGCCGCTGCCAAATTCATTGTCGTTTTCATCGCCATTGTAGAAGAAAAACAGATCGCGATCGGGGTCAGCGCCGTATTGATCGTCGAAAGGTGCACCCAGGTCTGCATCGATAAAATAGGCGATGTATGTATCAGACAATGTTTGGCTGCCGCGATTGATCCAGTTGGTGCGCATAAGTGCACTATTCGACAAAGCAGGCGAATTGAAATAATACACCATCTTTTGCAGTTCTACTCCGATCTGTTCACCCCCAGAAGCACTGTGAACGTTGCCTTTATCGTTGGCAATGGTAATGGCGCAGACATCTCCTTTGAGTGATTTGCAGCAGTCATCCATGCCGGGCAGGCCAGAAAAACCTGGACAATCACCATTGTCTGGATTGTAATTGCCGTCTTGGTCGCGATCATAAAAAGCAAACAAGTAATAAGGCATACCTGCAGATATATCACCATGTGCAGGATAGTTGTAGAACGATTCTGGAGTAGTGTATCCCAGAGGGAAATCTTCGCAGTTAGGATCGGCTAAACATTCATAATAAGCATGGTGACGCTCTACTTGAGCTCTATTGAAGAACCAAATGGCATCGTATATCATGCACTGGCCGTTGTCTGTTTCAGCTGTTCCTTCCGACAATGGGCCAGCAAAGAAATCACTTCCTCCAAAACCTTCATACGTAGAAGCAGCCAATCGTAGCTGTCCGTCGCTATCTACTCCCCCAATCCAACTTCCCAAAGCATACAGCAAGCTTTTCGCCGCATTGCCATCTTGAATGCTGTATGCCGGTAATGAGGGAGTGGCTCCGAAAAGAGAACCACCACCAACGATGACCATCCTTTCATTTCCTTTGATAGAAATGGTAACTGCTGTTGGGGCTGTGCATTGCGATACTGCGCTGTTCACAGCGAGTACCGCAAGTAAGGTGTAAAAGTATTTCATAAGCCTCTTTTTACGTTTGGAATTCAACATTGATTAATTGAAAATAGACGTAAAAAGGCAGACTAGCAATCCTATCGCCCCAACAAGAATCCTATAATATACCCGTCTAGAATCTATCCAAATCCGTTGGTCTCATTACACCAAACCATTTGAGGATTTTCTCTCCAAC
>JANRAA010000131.1 GCA_030728235.1 Flavobacteriales bacterium | reverse complement strand
GCCCGAACCCTGCTCTGCCGTTAAACAGTGTTTTTGGTGTCTACCACGACATCGATCCCTCAATTTGTGGAGGAGCAAATTATTCAATTCTTGGAACTGCTCCTTGTCGTGTGTTTGTAGTAAACTACAACGATATCTGTCAGTTCAGTTGCAACTCCATTCGCAGCACTTCTCAAATCGTTTTCTATGAAACAACGAACGTGATTGAAGTGTATGTCCAAAACAAACCAACCTGCCCAACATGGAACAATGGCAACGCATTAATCGGTATCCAAAACGCGACGGGGACTGCTGGTTTTGTACCCAGTGGCAGACAAACGGGTCCATGGTCAGCAAATAACGAGGCATGGCGCTTCACTCCTAACGGTCCAGCGAATTTTGCAGTCAATTGGTACGATCAAACGGGGTTTCTTGGTTCTGGCTTAACGTTGGATGTTTGTCCGGTTGATGCTTCCCACACTTACATTGCTGAAGCTGTATATACAAAGTGCGATGGAACCACTATCAATGTTTCCGATGACGTTGTTGTTGCATGCGCTACAATCATGCTTCCAGTAGAATGGCTCGACTTCACAGCTAAACTCAGTCTTGATGAAACGTTCGTGACTTGCGATTGGATAACAGCTTCTGAGTTGAATAACAGTCATTTTATTGTGCAAAGATCCATCGATACTCATACTTGGGAGGATGTTGGTGTTTTGCCAGGGGCAGGGACAACGAATCAAGAGCAAGCATATCAGCTTATCGATCATCGACCGTTTTCCGGTACAAGTTATTACCGTGTCGTCCAATTTGATTTTAATGGTCAATCCGATTATTCACAAATTCGGTCTGTTGTCAGAAGCGAAGCTGAAATATACGTCTACCCAAATCCTGGAAATGATATTTTCCACCTCTCAGTCTCAAATGTCCAAATCAATGTCTTTGATGCCTTAGGCCGAGAAGTTCCAATAGATTGGTTAAACCCCGCAGAGTTCCGTTTGTCTCAAGTTGCTCAGGGATGCTATTTTGTTGAGTTTCTGCGAGACGGTGTTGTTTTAAATAGACAACGTTTGGTGTTCAATTGATACATCCACAAAATTTTAACTATCATCCACAAAGTCAAGCGTTAAAAATTTGGCGCTGAGCGAGTGAATCGTGTAAGTTCGAATCAACATTACTTGAGCTTATATGAAGAATCACCACTTTGTTTTAGGACTAATCCTGTTGCTTTCAGCTCCAAACATTCTTGGTCAGAGCTATGATGCAGACAAATCGTTCGATATCGTATTGGATGGGTCTATTCCCGAGTTGCGATCAACCGGAGGTATTATTGAAGGATTGCCAAATGAGAGTTTCGGATGGGCCATAGGTGGCCTGCGAATGTCCAGAATCTCTCCACATGCAACAATAAAACTTGGGGCCATCCTGCGACAGCAGAGAATAGGTTTTGGGCACAAATGCGAGGGACTAGAAACTACGTACGATGTGCTGTACAAAAGGAATTATTTCGATGTGCCTGTAATGATTAGTCGAGATCTAATAACGTTAAATGGATTTTCAATCGGTGGTTTTGCGGCTGTAAATGGGACGTTTACTACCTACAGTGAGCGGTTTTATGATTTTTATGTCAACGATCTCATTTGTGACTATGAAGAAATAGACTCACCTGTGTTTTCGATCTCCTTACAGGGCGGTTTAGACTTTAATATTCCGATTTCAGACTCAAAGCAAATTGTGATCAGTCCATACATTGATTGGTCTTTGCCTGATATGTCGCCCTATGAGTCGGTTGATATTTCACCCGGAAGCTACGTCATAGGCTACGGAGTGCGTGCTGGTTTGCGGCTGTTCGATAAAGATGAGTCAGTCTCATCCAAAGACAATCATTTGGTGTATGCAGAAGTTTTAGGAAGAACGTATCACGGAGCATCTATCAATTATGTAGGCAATTTTCTTGAAAGAGGAAGACTGCGGATGTCGGTGCACGTTGGAGTGGGAGGTTCGTCTGATAAAATTGCCTACATCCCAATTGGTTTGGGTATGGCTTACGGCAGCAAGCGACATGCGATTGAAGCTGTGCCATCGCTTGTTTTGGCATTGTATAAATTGCCGGGAATCTGGGGCGGACATCAACTTGGATACCGATTTGAGTCGAATTCTGGAGTGGTCATGAGGGCCAATATCACCCATCTGAGAGTTCCGTCACCTCTGAGGTTTAGGTGGTTTATTCCTGGACTGAGTATCGGAAAAACGTTCTAATCATTCACGATTCAAACTGTCCATAAGGATTGTGACAGGTCCGTGGTTCACCAGCGCAACGTCCATCATGGCTCCGAACTCTCCCGTTTCAACCTTGTCATTACCAATGGTATTTTTGAATGCAGAAATGAAATACTCGTACAAGGGAATTGATTTTTCGGGATTCGCAGCGCGAAGAAATGATGGTCGATTTCCTTTTTTGTATGAAGCGTGCAATGTAAATTGACTTACGATCAGCACTTTTCCGTCAATGGATTTCAAGTCGAGATTCATCTTGCCTTCGGCGTCACTAAATATGCGCAATTGACTTATTTTGTTAACAAGCCAATCGGCATCCTCTCGGGTGTCGGCATCTTCAATTCCTACCAGTAACATCAAGCCCTGGCCAATGCTACCAACCACTTTTTCATCTATGGTGACCGATGCTGATAAAACTCGTTGAACTACTACACGCATAAAATACAATTGTAGGTGAAGAAGTGATTCTATAAAACGACGTAAAAACCCTACTTTTGCTGCCAAAGTTATCTTTTTCATGAGTACCACCGCAGCGCAGAATATTGCAACCCTCGAACAAGCCCAAGAAATGGGCCTTAGACCAGAAGAATTTGAGCAAATCGCTACCATCTTAGGACGTACACCGAATTTTACGGAAATGTGCGTCTACTCAGTGATGTGGAGCGAACACTGTTCGTATAAAAATTCAATCAAGTGGTTGAAAACGTTGCCGAAAGACGGCCCTCACATGCTTGTAAAAGCAGGTGAAGAAAACGCTGGGATTGTAGATATCGGCGGTGGAATAGGTTGCGCTTTTAAAATAGAAAGCCACAACCACCCCTCTGCTATTGAGCCCTACCAAGGCGCAGCAACAGGCGTGGGAGGTATCAATCGCGATATCTTCACGATGGGTGCGCGACCAATAGCGCAGCTCAATAGCCTGCGATTTGGAAAATTGGAAAATCCACGCACGCAATGGCTGTTGAACGGAGTGGTGAAAGGAATTGGCGACTACGGAAATGCATTTGGAATACCTGTAGTAGGTGGTGAGGTGTTTTTCGATGAGTCATACCAAGTAAACCCTCTCGTGAACGCGATGTCTGCGGGTATCTTGAACGTAAACGAAATCATTTCAGCAAAAGCAAAAGGACCAGGAAACCCTGTCTATATCGTTGGCTCTGCAACAGGTAAAGATGGAATCCAGGGTGCTTCATTCGCTTCTAAAGATATCACCGATGATTCAGCGAACGATCTTCCTTCTGTGCAAGTGGGTGATCCGTTCCAAGAAAAACTATTGCTTGAAGCAAGCCTGGAACTGGCTAAAACAGATGCCATTGTGGGTATGCAAGACATGGGTGCAGCAGGAATCACATGCTCTACTTCTGAAATGAGCGCCGGTGGTGGCGTGGGTATGGATATCAATTTGGACCTTGTGCCTTTGAGACAAGCGGATATGCGTCCTTTTGAAATTCTACTTTCAGAGTCTCAAGAACGAATGCTTGTCGTTGTGAAAAAGGGACAAGAAGAAGTCGTTGAACGAATTTTTGATAAGTGGGATTTGAACGCTGCCAAAATTGGTGTGGTGACTGAAGGTGGAACCCTCCGCTATTTCATGCACGGTGAATGTGTTGGTGAAATTCCTGCCGAAAGTTTAGTACTTGGCGGAGGTGCCCCTGTTTACGAAAGAGAATACGCTGAGCCGCAGTACTACCGCGACCTTCAAAATTTTAAAATAGACGATGTTCCTGAGCCAAAAGATTTAGTTATCGCTGCACGTCAGCTGATTTCTACACCAAACATCGCTTCGAAACGATGGGTGTGGGAACAATACGATAGCATGGTTGGAACTGCCAACATGAACACGAACCGTCCGTCGGATGCCGCTGTGGTAAACATCAAAGGCACCAACAAAGCGATAGCGCTCACGGTTGATTGCAATGCGCGTTATGTGAACAATGACCCTGAGAAAGGGACGGCAATTGCTGTTGCAGAAGCTGCGCGTAACATCGTTTGTTCGGGCGGTGAGCCAAGCGCGATTACCAACTGTTTGAATTTCGGTAATCCATACAATCCTGAAGTATACTGGCAGTTTGTTGGAGCAATAAAAGGAATGTCGGCGGCGTGTTTGAAGTTTAACACTCCTGTTACTGGGGGTAACGTTAGCTTCTACAACCAAACGACAAAGGAAGATGGATCGTCGTCTCCTGTATTCCCAACTCCTACCATCGGTATGCTTGGGGTGCTTAAAGACAAGTCGACCCACACAACGTTGGATTTCAAATACAAAGGGGATCTCATATTCTTACTCGGTGAGTCGAAGAACGACATCAATTCGTCAGAATACCTGGCTTCGATCCACGGAATTCGTTTGTCGCCAGCGCCGCATTTTGATATTGAAGAGGAATTCCGTCTGCAACAATGTATCAAAGACTTGATTCAAAACAACTATTTGAATGCAGCACACGACATCAGCGATGGTGGATTGTACACGTGCCTAATTGAAATGGGATTGGTGTCTGGTTTGGGCTTCGATATCGTTTCAGATTCTGAAGTGCGTAAAGATGCTTTCCTATTTGGTGAGTCGCAAAGCCGCGTAATTGTTACCGTTACTGAAGATTATGAAGAGGAGTTCCTCGACATGGTTGGTGAGCACGATGTTCCTGTAACTTTGCTCGGACACGTAACCAAAGGGAAGTTGGTGGTAGATGGTGAACACTTCGGTTTCATAGAAGATATTCGTCCACTATATGAAAATGCCATTGGCGACGTTATGTCTAAGTAATCGTCGTTACTCGATTTCATTTTATACCGAAACAATAGGGCTTTGATCAAATTCATTTTTAGTAAAGCGTTTGTAAAGAATCTTTTGATGGCTGTGGTTTTTATAGCCGTCGTTTCTGGGATATTTTACATCTATTTGCGCATGTATACCGATCATGGCGATGCGCTTGAAGTGCCCGATATTAGAGGCAATGCTTCTGAAATAGCAACGGCTCAGTTGGAAGACATGGGGTTGCGGGCTGTGGTCATCGATTCTGTATATTCTGAAAACTCAAAAGGTGGATTTGTGTTCGAACAAAGTCCTCTTCCTGGCTCAAAAGTGAAGGAAGATCGTTTGATTTATCTCACGGTTTACCGTAAAACTCCACCCGCTGAAATCGTTGGTGTCAAAGAAGGAATGAACGAGCGCGTGGCTCAAATCATTCTCCAGAACAAGGGGATTAAGTTCGATGTGCAATACGAAGAGAACCACCTGCTCGACAGAATGGTGA
>JANRAA010000130.1:619-5528 GCA_030728235.1 Flavobacteriales bacterium | reverse complement strand
TGTTAATATTATTTAAAATCGAAAACCCCTCAATTCTTAGGAAATAGTATTTTGGACGGTCTAAAAACTAAAATAATGACTGACACAAACACTGGTTACACTGGGCCAAGCAAAATTGTTTTGGCACTTTTATGCTTCTTCCTAGGAGGATTAGGAATTCACCGCTTTCTAGTAGGGAAAGTTGGAACAGGAGTACTTATGATCTTGACCCTTGGTGGTTTTGGAATATGGACTCTTATTGATTTCATTATGATATTACTCGGCAAGTTTTCTGACAAGCACGGGAACTTGATTACCGAATAAGGAGCATGAAAAAGGCTGTCGATGACAGCCTTTTTTTTTTCAATCTCTATTTATTCTTCGCCGCCCATCATCACAAACATTATGATGTTTTGTCCCATTTCGGCAGCGCGTTTTCTATTCGCATCCGAATCTTTGTGCACCTCCCAGTCTTCCCAAGCGTCACCAAGGTCACATTCATAATCGTAAAAAACCACCAATCTTCCTTCGTACAACAGTCCAAAACCTTGAGGAGCTTTGTTGTCGTGTTCGTGAATTTTCGGAAGCCCGTTGTTGAAATCGTATTTCTGGTGATAGATTGGATGTTCGAACGGAAGTTCAACCAAATCCAATTCAGGAAAAACTTTCTTCAGTTGTATCCTGATATATGGATCCATTCCGTAGTTATCGCTTATATGCAGAAACCCTCCTCCAATTAAGTAGTTTCTCAAATTGGCAGCTTCAGCGGGTGAAAACACCACGTTGCCATGTCCGGTCATGTGCACAAAAGGGAAATTGAATAAATCCAAGCTACCTACCTCTACATATGGCACCTCTTCATCCAAATCGGTGCCCATTCCCTCATTGCAAAACTTGACTAGGTTTGGGATGCTTGTAGGATTCCCATACCAATCGCCACCACCGTTGTACTTCAGAACAGCAACCTGCCAACTGCCTGATTGTCCGTACGATGCGATACAACCACCCCAAACAATGACTGCGAAAGTCAACAAATCTTTAATAATCCGCATACATCAAAGGTACAGCGAAGCGATATAACAATCCAAAAAAGGTTCAAAAACGCGTAACAAGAGCACCGAAAACACGTAGGAATGGAGCGTTTGAACGATTTCACCCTTTCGAAACCCGCGTCAGACAAGGAAATTAATTAGAGAAACGAAAGTACAAAACTTGAATAGTGAAACCACAAGTGAATTTGTATATTTGCGCCTCGTAAAAAAATAAACCTTAAATCCATGCAGAACAAGAGTGCTGTAATGCTCTTCACCATCCTGCTCGCAGCTGCTACGCTCTACATCCTTTCTTTCAACCTTGTTGGAAAGCGATTTGAGAAGACAGCAGATGTACACGGTACATTCGTGGCAGACTCATTGGTACAAGCCGGTATAATCACCGAGGCTGAATTCGATAATGCACGAATCAAAGCCGCCAGAGAGTTTCTCCGCGATTCAGCGAATGCAGAGATTTATCCGGTAATGGGTCACACCTACCGTGAAGTGAAGGAGAACGAGTTGAACCTTGGTCTCGATTTGAAAGGTGGAATGAGCGTTACGCTCGAAGTTTCCATTTCCGATCTTATCGTTGCTTTGAGTGACTATTCCGACAACCCTGCTTTCAGAGCTGCTATCGCAGAAGCCCGTGAACAGCAAAAAAGTTCAAATGATGACATCGTAACCTTGTTCGGCAAGGCTTGGTCTAACCAAAATTCTAGCGTTGAATTGTGGCGTATATTCCACAACGTTGAGAACAAGGAGCTATTTCCAGCGAAGAGCAGCGACGATGAGATTTTGGATATCTTGCGTTCAGAGGCTCAAACAGCGATTAACAACACTGAGAACATCATTCGTAAGCGTATTGACCAATTTGGTGTTGCGCAACCGAACGTTCAAAAGATGTCGTTCAGCGGACGTATCCTTGTTGAACTTCCAGGCGTTGACGACCGCGAGCGTGTTCGCCAGAAATTGAAGTCTACAGCAAACCTTGAATTTTGGGAAACATACAACAACGACGAAGTATTCTCTCGTATTGCTCAAGCAAACGACGCACTTGGCCGTTCTATCAATCCTGAAGTTTTTGAAGAAGGATACAAAGCAGAAGGTGATTCTACTTTGACACTCGAAGGTGATTCTACACTAACTGCTGAAACAGACAGTGCGCGTATTGCTAACATGTCGATGGAAGAACGCCGTAAGCGCGCTCCACTTTTCTCTTTGCTTCAAATCGAAATGCAACGCCGTGGTCCAGTTGTGGGTTACGCTTTGGTATCAGATACTGCAGACATCAACGTTTTATTGAACAGATCAGAAGCTATTGAAGCTCTTGGTCCGAACTTGCGCCTTCTTTGGGAAGCGAAGCCTGCTGCAAACGCAGCTGTGTTGTACGCTATTCGCGACGATTCTGGAAAGAAGAAAGCGAACTTGGATGGTAAGAGCATTGTTGATGCTCGCGTTGGATACGATGAAATCGGCGACGTGGTTGTTAACATGACCATGAACGGTGAAGGTGCTTCTAAATGGGGTGCTATGACAGAGGTTGCTGCATCCAGCGGACAACGTCCAATCGCAGTTGTGCTTGATAACAAAGTATACTCTGCTCCTAGTGTGCGAAATGCAATCACGAACGGACGTTCACAGATTTCGTTTGGTAGCGGACAAACATCAACCAAGAAACTTGAAGAAGCGGAAGATCTTTCTAGCCTTCTTAAAGCTGGTTCGTTGCCTGCACCTGCGCGTATCGTTGACGAAGTGAGCATAGGCCCACAACTCGGAGAAGACAATATCAATGCAGGTATGATGTCGTTCATCATTGCCTTCTTGGTAATCATGGCTTACATGATATTCTACTACAAGGGTGCTGGTCTTATTTCAGACATCGCTTTGATAGCGAACTTGTTCTTCTTGATTGGTGCTTTGGCCTCTCTTGGTGCAGCGCTTACCCTACCTGGTATCGCTGGTATCGTTCTTACCATTGGTATGGCGGTAGATGCTAACGTACTTATCTACGAGCGTATTCGTGAAGAAATGCGCAACGGAAAAGGTATGAACCTCGCAATCAAAGAAGGTTACCAAAAAGCTTACTCTGCGATTCTTGATGCCAACGTAACTACTTTGCTAACGGCTGTTGTCCTTTATGCATTTGGTTCTGGTTCTATCCGTGGATTCGCTACAACCCTTATCGTAGGTATCTTCACTTCATTGTTCTCAGCGATAGTTATCACGCGTTTGATTTTCTACACGCGCATGGAGAACAAGAAAAGCATTTCTTTCTACACAGAAATTACCAAAAACTGGTTTACCAATACCAAGATTGACTTCGTCGGAAAACGTAAAATTTTCTACGGTCTTTCTGCGATTGTTATCATCGCTGGTATCGTTTCACTCACCACTCGTGGCCTAAACCAAGGTGTTGAATTCACTGGTGGTACTACGTTCGACATATCATTTGATGGTGATGTGGATATTGAGCAAGTGCGTTCTGTATTGTCTGATGCTTTTGCTGAAAACGGCGCGAAAGGAAATCCATTGGTGCAAACCAAAGATTCTAACCGCGAGATGCGTATTATGACCAACTTCATGCAGGAAAGCACCTCGCCTTCTGTAGACGAAGAAATCAACAAAGCGCTAGAAGACGGTTTGGCTGGTTTAGGAGTTTCTTACACCCTCGATCAGTATAACAAAGTTGACTCAACAATTTCTGATGATTTCCGTCGCGGTGCGATGTATGCGACCATCTTCTCATTGTTGGTAATCTTCTTGTACCTGCTCTTCCGTTTCCGCCGCTGGCAGTACGGTTTGGGTGCATTGATTGCAATGGTGCACGACGTATTAATCGTTGTCGCTTTGTTCTCAATGTTCTGGGGTGTATTGCCATTCACTATGGAAGTCGACCAAGCGTTCATTGCGGCAATCCTTACCGTTATCGGTTACTCGATCAACGACACAGTGGTTGTGTTCGACCGTATCCGTGAATACCTCGGTATCTATGGAAACAAGCGCGATCAGAAAGACATCATCAACGATGCGTTGAACAGCACATTGAGCCGTACCATCAATACATCGCTTACTACTTTTGTTGTGTTGCTTACCATCTTCATCTTGGGTGGCGACAACATCAAAGGTTTCGTATTCGCTTTGATGGCTGGTATCGTTGTTGGTACCTACTCTTCTATCTTTATCGCTACACCTTCGGTGATCGATATGTCGAAGAAACTTACTACAGACAAGAAAGCATAATCGCTTTTTGACATACTTTAAAAGCCCGGCTGTTCGTCGGGCTTTTTCTTTTACAAGAAATTAAAATCAACTCACCACATCTGCTGCGATTCGCTAACTTTGCATCATGGGAGCAACAGAAATCCTCTTCATATTTGTCGTTTATCTACTGCTGTTCGGAGCCAAAGGAGTTCCTTCGCTTGCGCGGACGTTGGGGAAGGCTGTACATCAGTTCCGGCAGGCCAGCAGCGATATCCAACAAGAGATTCTCAACTCTTCTAACGACATTCGCTCGGGAGTTCGAAATTTGGAAAAGTCCGTCGAAGACGCCGTTGAACCGAAAAAGCCAGAACTACCTCTCGATCAACAAAACAACAATCAGCCTGAAGCTTAATGGATATTTTCCTTTTGATATTGGGACTGCTAACCCTTGTTGGCAGTGGTGAAGTATTGGTTCGTGGTGCGGCTGGCATTGCACTAAAAGCAAAAATATCGCCCCTCATCGTCGGTTTAACCGTTGTTTCTATTGGCACCTCTGCTCCCGAATTATTTGCTTCGGTAACAGCCGCTTTAAACGGTAACAGCGGACTAGCAGTTGGTAATGTCGTTGGGTCAAACATCGCCAACCTCGCTCTCGTTCTTGGAATTACAGCTGTAATCTACCCCATCACCGTTGA
>JANRAA010000130.1:0-609 GCA_030728235.1 Flavobacteriales bacterium | reverse complement strand
CATGGAGAGTTAGTTGCGATGCTTAAATCCACGCTTGGCATGGGACATGGAGATCTCTCAAGGTGAGGGCATCATTCTGATCACTGCTTTGGTGGTGTTCTTGCTTACTCTCATTCGCCGCGCGCGAAAAGAACCCTCTGCTGTCGATAATGAAGTAGAAGAACTCGAAGGATTCGGTAAAAAAGGATATGGATTTCTTTTTATCCTGATTTTAATAGGCTGCATCGGATTGTATTTCGGTTCCGATTGGTTCGTAACAGGCGCGAGCAATATTGCATCGAGTTTGGGTGTTAGCGATCACATCATTGGCGTAACCGTTGTCGCTTTTGGCACCAGCGTTCCTGAATTGGTAGCATCTGCGATAGCAGCCCTTCGCAAACAGTCTGATATCTCCATAGGAAACCTAGTTGGTTCGAACATCTTCAACGTTTTAGGAGTTCTTGGTGTCACTGCAACGCTTACCCCCTTGCCCATTGACCAAAAAGTAATCGACTCCGATATGTGGTGGATGCTTGGAATAGCTCTGCTTATATTCCCAATGATTCGCATGGGATATAAAATCGTTCGATGGGAAGGAATCGTCCTCATCGGTATATATATCGCGTACAT
>JANRAA010000129.1 GCA_030728235.1 Flavobacteriales bacterium | reverse complement strand
GTGCTGTCGTTGGAAAGCGACACCCCTACCCCATTGCAGGCCCGATCGAACATCCCTGAAAATGCCACTTGCATTGAGAAACAATATGTTTTACCCTCTTGCAGAGGCTCGAGCAGTTTGCATTGAATCATTTCACGGATGCAAAAGCTCGACATGTACATGATACCACCTACAAATCGGTCTCCTTCGAAAGGCGCTTGTACCTCGTTGTATAGATCCCAGTTCAAGTTTTCGGTCCCTACCAAAAGACATGAAGTAGACGGTTCGGTTGCCGCATAAAAATCAAACGTACCCCCGTTTGCATTGTACCAATGATCGGCACCGAAATAACCGTTCCCGAGAACGCCAGGTGAACAATCCCCTTCAAATCCAGGATTTGGGACAAGGTTTTGAGCTGCCGCTGATAGAGCAAAAATCGCCAGAAGCAGAGATATGGATAACTGAGCGTATCGCATAATTGATCGAAAAGGTGAACACTAAAAATAAGAAAAAATAAAAAAGGAGGAACCACTTTAACATCCGTGCCGTGAGCACGACAAAGCGAAAAACCAAGAATTGTTAAGGCTATCATCCGAATTCCTACATGTATATAGTAACCAACGGCTTAGCATTACGTATGAAAAGCGCAAAAGAAATCAATTTGTTATGCGTGCATACAATTTTTTTATAGCTTAGTGGTCTATGAAACCAGAAGAAACCATCGACTTTCACATACGTTGGCTGTGGGCAAAAATATCACGGTTGTACAACGCAGAGGCTTCGAAGCACGACGGAAGCATGTCGATAGGTTACGTTTTACTGAACATAGATAAAGAAGGTACATTTTCTACCAAGCTTGGGCCCAAGATGGGGATGGAGTCGCGCAGTTTGACCCGCACCTTGAAGACCATGGAGGAGAATGAATTGATAGAGCGGCGCACGGATCCTGACGACCGTCGCATGGTACGCGTCTTTTTAACCGACAAAGGACAAGCCATGCGAGAGGAGTCGAAGCGCACCGTACTTGAATTGAACGAGCACGTAAGAAACAACATAGACCCTGAGAAGTTTGCTGTGTTTTTGGACGTAGTAAAAGAGATGAATCGCTTGGTAGACAAGCCCGGCATATTTAAAAATAGAACAACCCACCCAACCCACCCGATACCCAATGAGAAGAATTAAAAAAGTCGCCGTTTTAGGATCTGGCGTCATGGGATCGCGCATCGCATGTCACTTTGCCAATGTAGGTGCGGAAGTATTGTTGCTCGACATTTCTCCTAGAGAATTGAACGCAGCAGAAACCGCAAAAGGACTGACACTGGATAGCGTCCACGTTAAGAATCGCATTGTAAACGACAGTTTGCAGTTTGCCTTGAAGTCGAACCCTTCACCGATATACCGCAAGTCGTTTGCGCAGCGCATTACCACAGGCAACTTCGACGACAACTTGAGTGAAATATCGACATGTGACTGGGTTATAGAGGTCATTGTAGAGCGACTCGACATCAAGCAACAATTGTTTGAGCGCGTTGAGAAATATCGCACACCAGGGACCTTGATTACATCGAACACCTCAGGGATTCCGATACATCAGTTGATAGAAGGAAGATCAGAAGATTTTAAGCAGCACTTTTTAGGCACTCACTTTTTCAATCCACCACGGTATTTGAAATTGCTTGAGATCATACCTACCCCATCGACGGATCCTGCGATTGTAGCATTCTTGATGGAATATGGTGAGCGCATGTTGGGTAAAAACACAGTATTGTGCAAAGACACCCCAGCATTTATTGCCAACCGCGTTGGAGTTTTCTCAATACAAGCCTTGTTTCATACCGTTTTGGAAATGGGACTTACGGTAGAAGAAGTAGACAAGCTTACTGGTCCGGCCATGGGTCGACCGAAGAGTGCTACTTTCCGCACCTGCGATGTCGTAGGACTCGACACACTCGTGCACGTAGCTAACGGCGTTGCTCAAAACTGTCCGCAAGATGAACGCCACGGCGTTTTCGCCATTCCGGGTTATGTCTCGAAGATGGTTGAGAGCGGCTGGTTGGGATCGAAGACCGGACAAGGTTTTTACAAAAAAGATAAAGTAAACGGCAAGAGTGAGATCTTGGCATTGGACCTCAACACCCTTCAATACCGATCGCAACAAAAAGTGAAATTTGCCACATTGGATGCTGCCAAGCAGATTGACGACTTGCCAACACGCACCAAATTGCTTTTTAACGGCAGTGATAAAGCAGGTGAATTTTACCGCAAATCATTCCTCGGCGTATTCGCATACGTTTCGAACCGCATTCCTGAGATTTCTGATGATCTGTACAAGATCGATGATGCCATGCGCGCTGGTTTTGGATGGGAACTGGGTCCGTTTGAAACATGGGATGCCGTTGGCATTGAGAGCACCCTTTCACATTTTGCTGCTCAAGGATTGACAGTGTCTTCTTGGGTTAGTGACATGATTGGAAAAGGTATCAAGTCGTTTTACAAAACCGAGAATGGCGTAAGACATTACTACGACATTTCTTCAGGCGCATATAAAATAATACCTGGCCAAGAAGGAAAAATTGTACTCTCGAATTTACCGAAAGAAGCCATCGTGTGGCAGAATTCAGGCACGACCTTGTACAATTTGGGCGACGGCATATTGAACCTCGCCTTCCACACCAAGATGAACACCATTGGTGGTGAAGTATTGGCAGGAGTGAATAAAGCCATAGAGATTGCCGAGGCAGGATACAAAGGTTTGGTGATAGCCAACGAAGGCGCCAACTTCTCAGCAGGAGCGAATGTCGGCTTGATATTTATGATGGCCGTTGAGCAAGAATACGACGAATTGGATTTCGCCATTCGCGCCTTCCAAAACACCATGATGCGCGTGCGATATAGCAGCATACCTGTTGTTGTTGCGCCTCATCAATTGGCACTTGGTGGAGCTTGTGAGATGAGCATGCACGCCGACGCCGTTGTGGCCCATGCCGAAACCTACATGGGATTGGTAGAATTTGGAGTTGGATTGATACCTGGTGGTGGCGGCACAAAAGAGTTTGCCGTTCGCACATCGGATGAATTTAGAGACGGCGACATCCGCATCAACACATTGCGGAACCGCTTCTTAACGGTAGGACAAGCCAAAGTGTCGACATCAGCTTACGAGGCCTTTGACCTTGGATATTTGCGCGAAGGCATTGACGAAGTAATTGTTAGCCGGGAATTGCAGATAGCCCGAGCCAAGGAGAAGTGTTTGAGCCTTGCAGAAAAAGGATATACCTGTCCGCCAAAGCGCAAAGACATCAAAGTCCTCGGACAAGAAGGCCTCGGCATCGTGTACGTTGGTGCACACAGCATGATGAGTGGAAACTACATATCAACCCACGATCAATTGATCAGTGAAAAACTAGGATTTGTGATGTGTGGAGGAGATTTGAGTGCCATAACCGAAGTTTCAGAGCAGTACCTGCTTGATTTGGAGCGCCGCGCATTTTTGGAATTATGCGGAGAGCGTAAGACCCTTGAAAGGATGCAGAGTTTGCTGACATCAGGTAAAATTTTACGCAATTAATAAGTCTACCCTATGAACGCATATATAATAGGCGGTTACCGCACCGCAGTTGGAAAAGCACCCCGCGGATTGTTTCGATTTACGCGACCTGATGAATTGGGTGCACAAGTGATACAGCATTTGCTGGCAGATTTCCCGCAGCTAGACCCAGAGCGCATTGACGACGTTATAGTTGGAAATGCCACGCCAGAGGCAGAACAAGGATTGAATTTAGGCCGCATGGTATCACTGATTGGCTTGAACACCGAAAAAGTGCCAGGTATGACCGTAAACCGCTATTGCGCATCTGGTTTGGAAACCATTGCCATAGCGAGTGCCAAGATACACAGCGGCATGGCCGATTGCATATTGGCTGGAGGCATTGAAACCATGTCGCCAATACCCTTTGGCGGATGGCGGATTGTCCCAAATGCACGCATATCGAAAGAGCACCCAAGCTGGTATTGGGGAATGGGATTGACAGCCGAGGCCGTTGCCAACGACTATCAAATCAGCAGAGAAGCGCAAGACGCCTTTTCAGCAGAATCGCACCGTCGCGCTGCCGCAGCCATAGACAGCGGACGATTTAAAAGTCAGATTGCTCCGATACAGATCAACGAAGTATATCTTGACAGCAATGAAAAGCGCAAAGAAAGGAGCTACGTAGCAGATACCGACGAAGGAGTTCGAAGAGACACCACCGTTGAAGCCCTCGCCAAGTTGAAACCCGTTTTCGATGCCCGAGGATCAGTTACCGCTGGAAACAGTTCACAGACCTCTGACGGAGCAGCCTTTGTTTTGATTGTATCAGAAAAGATGCTCAAAGAACTGGGAGTAGAGCCGCAGGCCGCTTTGAAATCATACCATGTATCAGGTTTGGAACCACGCATCATGGGAGTAGGACCTATCTATGCGATTCCAAAAGCTTTGGAGCGCGCAGGATTGACAAAAAACGACATCGACATCATCGAATTGAACGAAGCCTTTGCCTCACAATCGCTGGCTATACTTCGGAATCTCGAATTGGACCCACATAAAGTCAACGTCAACGGAGGAGCCATAGCACTCGGACACCCACTAGGGTGCACAGGAGCTAAGTTAACCGTTCAGATGATGAACGAATTGCGCGCACGTAATGGAAAATACGGCATGGTAACCATGTGTGTAGGAACAGGACAAGGTGCAGCAGGCGTATTTGAATTTTTTAAATGATCACCCTTGTAGCATAAAGAGCCATGGAAAATAAAGATAAGAAAGCAATTACAGGAGGAGAGTTCCTCATCCGCGCCGTTGGCGCGACCGACATATTCATTCCAGAAGAATGGAGTGAAGAACAGAACATGATGAAAAGCACATGCGACGAATTTGTGCAGCAAGAAGTAGCTCCGATATTGGATCGTATTGATTCATTGGAAGCTGGACTGATGCCATCGTTGCTTGACAAAGCTGGTGAACTTGGGCTATTGGGTATTTCGGTACCAGAGAACCTCGGGGGCATGGGCATGGATTTTAAGACCTCCATGTTGTGCACAGAAGCTTTGGGTGAAGCGCACTCCTTTTCAGTAGCTTACGGAGCTCACACAGGAATTGGAACCTTGCCAATTCTATATTATGGTAACGATGAGCAGCGCGCCAAATACATCCCGAAACTCGCAACTGGGGAGTGGAAAGCATGTTATTGCTTAACAGAACCGAGCAGCGGATCGGATGCCAATAGCGGGAAAACCAAAGCTGTACTCACCGGAGATGGCAAGCATTACATCATCAACGGACAGAAGATGTGGATTACGAATGCAGGATTTGCGGACGTTTTTACCGTTTTTGCGAAGATTGACAACGACGAAGATTTGAGTGCGTTCATCTTGACCAAAGACATGGAAGGTATCACCTTGAATGCCGAGGAGAAAAAGATGGGTATCAAAGGATCTTCAACACGTCAGGTGTTTTTCAACAACGTCAAAGTACCCGTTGAAAACATGCTTTACGAGCGCGGTAAAGGTTTTAAGATCGCAGTAAACATCTTGA
>JANRAA010000128.1 GCA_030728235.1 Flavobacteriales bacterium | reverse complement strand
CAGCACGACAGTTTTAGCTGCTGACACGCCTGAAACCCCTGGTACAGGTACATGGACACTTCAAAGCGGAATGGGCACCATTGCCAACCCGAACAACCCGAGCACCAACATCAGCGGTTTGACCATTGGAGAAAATATCTTCTGCTGGACAGTCTACAACGGTCCTTGTGAAGAACCGACTACCGATTGTGTTTCCATCTTCATTTACGATGAAAACCATCCCGAAGCCGATGCTGGCGACGACATTGAAGTTTGTCTGCCAACCAGCACAGTGGTACTCGGAGGTACTCCTGCCATCTTCCCTGCTTTTGGAACATGGCAGCTGCTAAACGGAGAAGGAACCATTGCTGAGGTGAACAACCCGAATAGCATCGTAAGCGGACTGGCATTGGGTGAAAACACATTTGTTTGGACAATCAATAACAGTCCGTGTGTTGCCGGAAACTCAAGCGATACCGTTAGCGTCTTCGTATTTGAAGAAGGTATAAACGCCGCTTTTGCAGGGTCAGACCAGAGCTTCTGCTCACCAACAGACCTTACCATTTTGAGTGCAGCACCGCTGGCAGCTCCAAATACAGGAACATGGGAAGTTGTGAGCGGCAATGCCGTAATCGTGGATCCATTTAACAACACCACAGAAGTGAATTCGTTGACTGTAGGTCAGCACGATTTTGTGTGGACCGTCTATAACGGTCCGTGCTCATTGGCACTATCTGCAGACACCGTAAGTGTATTCATTTACGACGAAACGCAGCCCACAGCCAATGGAGGACTCAACCAAGAGTTGTGTCTGCCAGCTACTACCACCACACTGCAAGGTAACCCACCAATTTTCCCTGCCACGGGTATGTGGACCCTCGTTTCAGGACAAGGTACAATTGTGACACCTGACAACTTTGAAACCCAGGTTACCAATCTCGGACAGGGCATCAACATCTTTAGCTGGACCATTACAAACGGACCATGTGAGAATGCTGAAACATCAGCGATCGTTCAAGTGGCTGTGTTTGATGATGCCGGTGTAGTTGCCGACGCAGGAGAAGACATTGAAGTCTGCACCCCTGTTAACGCCATTACACTCAACGCCGCAACCCCTCCATCACCGGCAACAGGGACATGGACCATCGTTTCAGGAACAGGATCACTTTCCGACATCAACGACCCGAATGCAACTTACAGCGGTTTGACTGTTGGTGAGCACATCTTGCAATGGACCATTTACAACGGCCCGTGTATCGAAAACAACGACTTCGACAACATTGTCATATCTGTGTTCGACGCTACATCTCCTGCAGCATTCGCTGGAGATGACCAAGAATTGTGTGCTCCAGAGTCGGAGACAACACTTACGGCTACAGCACCAATTTTCCCTGCTACAGGAACATGGCAAATTGTCTCTGGAAGCGGAAGCATTGCCGACATTCACGATCCGAACGCAACCATCACCGGATTGCAGATTGGTGAAACCGTGTTGAGCTGGTTGGTACAGAATGGTCCGTGTGGAGAAACCGCGATAGACATAGTATCGATTACCATCTTCAACCCCGCCTCACCAAACGCTACCGTTGGAGAAGACCAGGCCTTCTGTTCTCCATTCCCTGGTGCAACGTTAACAGGAAACCAGCCATTGGCGCCAGCTACAGGTGAATGGACACTCGTGAGTGGTGCTGGAGAAATTACAAATACAGCACTCCCAAACACCACCGTGTTCAACCTTGGTTATGGAGAAAACATCTTCGTATGGACCATTTACAACGGTGCTTGCGCCAATAGCACAACTTCAGATACCTTATCGATCTTCTTGAACGATTCAGATGTGTCGGATGCCAACGCAGGTCCAGACATTGACCTCTGTGGTTCACCACTTGAGCTGCAAATGCAAGGAAGTGAAACAATAGGAAACACAGCTGTTGGAACATGGAGCATCATTCAAGGAGGTGGAGTATTCGAAAACCCATTCAATGAATTTACTTACATGACAGATATCCCTGTTGGGGAGAACATCTACGCATGGACAGTAGACAATGGAGATTGTGGTGTGTCATCCGACGAAGTCGTAGTGACCATTTACGACCCACAAATACCATCCGCTTTTGCTGGAGAAAACCTTGAAATCTGTGAAGACGATTTCTTGATTTTCAACCTTCAAGGCACCCAAGCACCATTCCCTGCAAGCGGTATGTGGCAGATCATCGATGGCCCAGTGGAAATCTCCGACCCGTTTGATCCAAACGCCACTGTGTGGTCGTTGGGCGAACTCGATAGTCCGCTTGAACCTGTTACGAGCAGTTTGATTTGGACCGTTACAAACGGGCCGTGTGGAGCTTCGGCCGACACCGTGTCGTTCGCCTTGATTGATTGTTTGACCATTGAAATTCCAGATGGATTCTCACCAAATAGTGATGGCATCAACGATTTCTTTGAGATCCCGAATTTGTACAAGTATCCGAACAACAACATCAAGATATTCAATCGTTGGGGTGCACTGATATATGAGGCAGCTCCTTACCAAAACGATTGGGACGGAAGGTCGTATCACCCGGCTACCATTGGCGAAGAATTGCCAGTGAGCACCTACTACTACATCCTCGATTTAGGAGATGGTGTGCTCGCGCCATTTACCGGCTACATCTTCCTTAAACGATAACACCCTAGGACCATGAAAATGCAAATAAAATACCTTGTCATTTTCTGCTTAACCGCAGGATGGTTGAACATGACGGCTCAACAAGACCCAATGTTCTCACAATATATGTTCAACATGCTCACCGTGAACCCCGCGTATGCAGGGAGCGCTGACCTCACCACCGCAAACATCATATACCGACATCAGTGGGTAGAGTTTGACGGTGCGCCGGTAACCCAAACGCTGACCATGCATTCACCCTTAAAAAGGGAAAGCATCAGCGTTGGTGGCAGTTTGGTAAACGATTCACACGGGAAAATCAAGCAAACCGCCATTTTCGGGGATGTTAGCTACCGCATTTTTCTCGATAGAAGTAAAATCGCCTTCGGATTAAAAGCCGGAATGAGCTTGTTTCAGGCAGATCTGCTTAGCGTGAATACCGTTTCACCCGACGATCCTGCGTTTCAGCAGAACATCAAAAACCGCGTGCTTCCGAACTTTGGAACAGGCATTATGTGGTACAGCGACAAATCGTACATTGGACTTTCGGCACCGCGCTTGTTGTCGAATAAACTGCTGTCTGGCAACCTGCCCGACTTCAACAACAACCGCGAACGTCAGCACTTCTTTTTGACCGCTGGTACCGTGTTAGAAATCAACAACTATTTGTATTTCAAACCAACAGCAACGTTCCGCGCAGTAAATGGAGCACCGCCTTCGTTTGATTTCACCGCCAACTTTATGTTCTACGAACGATTTTGGGCGGGAGCCATGTACCGATTCCAAGAATCAATGGGTATGTTGCTGCAATACGAAATCAACAACCGTTTGCGTGTGGGCTATGCTTACGACTATCCGCTTATGGACATAGGGAATTACTCTATTGGTAGTCATGAGATTATGCTCGGTGTAGACTTCGGTAAAAAAGCTGGCGCAGATATTTCACCTAGATTTTTCTAAAACTTTCACACCATGAAGTTGACAATAACTCTCCCTGTTCTTCTGGCTGTGCTGCTCTCAGCTATTGCGATCGACGGTTTCTCTCAAAAAGGGAAGTTGCGCTTAGCCAATGATTACTTCAACGCTTTCAAATTTGAAAAGGCTGCTGAAGTATATGAAGACATTTTAAAGAAAAACCCTGAAGACATTACTGCACTTCGAGGAGCAGGCATTGCTCGCATGCGCACGTCACATTTCGACCAAGCAGAAAATCATTTTGCAGCGCTGACTAAAATTCCGACGTCAACAGACAAAGACCTCCTCGACTACGCGTATGTCCTCAAAATACAGCGCAAATACGATGAAGCGGTTGTAGTGTATGAAAAGTACCTCAGCTATGGTCCCGACCCTTATTTAGAGGGGTATACTTACAACGACTGGGCTACACGCATCATCCGCGACAGCGCGCGTTTTGAAATTCGTGAAACACAGGTAAACAGCGCCAACTCAGACTTCGCTCCAGCTTTTACCGAAAACGGAATGGTGTTCTCCAGCTCTCGCAAACAAGGAAAAGGAAAAAGGAAAATTTATGCTTGGAACGACCAATCGTACCTGAACCTTTACACCTGTGAAATCGCTCAAGATTCGAACCTCACGAATGCCAAAGTGATGAAAAACCAGGCCAATAGCAGATATCACGAAGGAACGATTACGTACGACCCCGTGCATAAGATCATGTATTTCACGCGCAACAATTTCTTGAAAGGGAAGAAAAACACCGACGACGACGGCACACTTAAGCTCGGAATCTTTTATGCGAGCTATGCCGAAGGGAAAATTGGAAAGGTAAAGCCTTTTCCGTTTAATGAGCCTGAGTTTAGCGTCGGACATCCCGCCATATCTGCTGATGGAAGCAAAATGTATTTTGTGAGCGACATGGAAGGTGGTTATGGCGGAACCGATATCTATGTGTCGGTTCGAAACCTCGACTTCTGGTCGCCCCCTGTCAACCTGGGCCCGAAAATCAACACCCCCGGAAATGAGATGTTCCCGAGCACTGATAGCCGAGGAACCCTTTACTTCGCCAGCGATTACCACCCTGGTTTGGGTGGGCTCGATTTGTTTTACACCAGCCTAGAAGATAGTGCCAAGGTTAAGAACTTCGGTTACCCCATCAATTCATCATACGACGACTTTTCATTGATAGCACACGCCGATGGTCTCAGCGGATATTACACATCAAACAGACCCGGCGGTCAGGGAGACGACGATATTTACGCTTTTGCTGTCCACCCCGTTTCTACCATTATTTGCAGCGGAAAAGTATTCGATTTGGCCTCTGGAGACCACATCCCAAATGCTACCATCCTCGTGAGAGACCCCGCCACCAGCAGCGTTCAAGAAGTTTCTGTTATCACAGACGAAGCTGGGAATTTTCGTGTTGAGCTTCCCTTTGCTTCAACTTACGAACTTGTTGGCTCCAAAGACGGATATTTTGATAAGGCTATTCAAATCAACAACGACGGACGAACCGGGTTTGTTGACGACGTCGAATTGTATTTGACAGCCATGGATTACGCCTCAGAAGGAACGGTTTACTTTGCTTTCGACGGTAGTCCAGTTTCTGGCGCTCTGGTTACTTTAAAAAGTCTAGATGGCACAGTGCTTGGCGAGAAAATTACCGACGACGATGGCGGCTATTTCTTCGGACTTGACCCAGAAAGTCAATACATCATTGAGGCCTCATTAGATAACTATCCGACACAAACCGTTGTTATCGACACCCGCGGGTTGGATGCTTCTGTAATTCACTCCGACATTCGGATGTTCAATTATGAAAAAGGAACCATCGTGCAGTTGGATAACATCTACTACAACTACGATCAGGCAACAATACGATCAGATGCCCAGCGCGACTTAGACCGATTGGCGGGAATTTTGAAATCAAACCCTTCAATGCGTATTGAGTTGCGATCACATACCGACTCGCGAGGTACCGATAGTTACAACCTTCGCCTTTCTGATCGCAGAG
>JANRAA010000127.1 GCA_030728235.1 Flavobacteriales bacterium | reverse complement strand
TCATTCCAATACGAGACGATGCCATTTTCATCAACAGCAATCAAACTGTCTTTGATGTTGTCGAGCAGATAACGATGAAAATAGGCATCCAGATTTTGAATGTACATTTCTGAAATGTCGACCATGGTGCAGGTGCACTTGGCATCGTTCAAAGGTGTTGGGGTAACTATGAAATTGTAATACTTTGTCTCAAGATGCGCAGTTTGATAATGTAATTTCAACTCACCACTTGTTCCGTTTGCATGGCAATTCTGAATTAAACTTAGAATCTGCTTGCCTTTGTCTGCAGGGAAATTTGATGTGAAAGTTTGAAGGTTGGTGACTTTCTCTTGAAAAATCGAGGTGAATTCAGAAAAGTCGCTACCAAATTCGAAATCATAGCTAGCATTACAATAAAAAGAGACTGCACCAACTCGCCTGACATTTTCGTTAGACTTTGAGTAAAGTGAATTTTGTAAAACACCATCTCTTAATGTTGCCATAAGGAGGAGAGGTTAAGGAGGTAGGGTGAGACAATTAGCACAAACAAATCAATCGGCTAAAATTGATTGTTCAAAAGGTAGTCAATACAAGCGCTAAAGTCAAATCAATCAAGAAAAGATTTCAAATGTTGGTAAACCAAATGCAATGGAAGTCCCATCACATTGTAGTAAGAACCGTTCATTTTTTCGATTCCGATATAGCCAATAAAATCTTGCGCACCATAAGAACCGGCCTTGTCAAAAGGGGCGTAATGGTCGATGTAATGCTCGATTTCCCATTTTTCTAGTTTGGTAAAACTTACTTCTGTTTCACCGTGAAAAACAACTTTCTTCGCGACGTCGGCGATGCATACTCCTGTGATTACGGTGTGCGTTTGGCCTGAAAGTTTTGTTAGCATCTCTAGCGCCTCATCTCGGTCTTGAGGTTTATTCAGAATCTCGCCATTGATGTAAACAGTTGTATCGGCGGTAATCAAGATTTCATTTTCTTTCAATTCTGGAATAAACGCATCTGCTTTTTTCTCAGCCAAATACAAGGCTACTTCCTCGCGCTGCAGCGCGGATGAGTAACTTTCGTCGGTGTCTTTGGTGCGGATCTCAAATTCCAATTCCAATCCACCAAGGAGCTGCTGCCTGCGTGGTGACTGACTAGCAAGGATGATTTTATGCTTCGAGAATTGTTTCCAAATCATGTAGCGAAGTTAGGTCTAACTTTTTGGTTGGCAAAGTTGAAAAACTAGTGGTCTCTGTTGGTTATCCTCTGAATCAAATAGCTAATTTTGCGCCATGCACGAAAAGCTTATTATTCTCGATTTTGGGTCGCAGTACACCCAATTAATCGGCAGAAGAGTCAGAGAGCTCAATATCTACTCGGAAATTTATCCTTGGAACAAAGCACCTGAGCTCACTCCTGATGTAAAAGGTGTGATTCTTTCAGGATCTCCATTTTCTGTCAAAGACCCGAATGCTCCGAAACCTGATCTTTCTGCCTATAGAGGTAAAGTGCCAATGTTGGCGGTTTGTTTTGGAGCGCAATACATTGCTGAAAGTACTGGCGGACGGGTGCTGCCGTCGAAAATACGAGAGTATGGAAGAGCTCATCTGACTTCAATCGATTCATCAAGTAAGTTGATGGAGGGCATGACTGAAGGCAGCCAGGTTTGGATGTCTCACGGTGATACCATCGAAGCAATTTCAGACGACTACCGCGCGATCTGCAGCACACCTGAAGTGTTGTACGCAGGTTTTGAATCGAAGGTAGATGCTGTATATGGAATTCAATTCCACCCAGAAGTGTACCATAGCACGGAAGGGAAAATTTTGCTTTCAAACTACGCTTTGAACATCTGCGGCTTCAGTCAAGACTGGACTCCGATGTCTTTTATTGATGAGACCATTGATAAGCTTCGTAGTCAGATCGGTCAAGACCGTGTGGTTCTGGGACTTTCAGGAGGTGTTGATTCTTCAGTCGCAGCAGTTCTGCTGCATAAGGCTATTGGCGACCGTTTGTTCTGCATTTTCGTCGACAACGGACTACTTCGCAAGAATGAGTTTGAAGATGTGTTGTCGAGCTACATGGATATGGGGCTGAATGTAAAAGGCATTCCTGCAGCCGATCGTTTTTACAAAGCGCTGGAAGGTGAATCAGATCCTGAGAAGAAAAGAAAAGCTATCGGACGCGTCTTCATTGAAGTATTCGATGACGAAGCTCACAAAATAGACAACGTGAGTTGGTTGGCTCAAGGGACAATCTATCCGGATGTTATTGAGTCGGTGTCGGCAACAGGCGGGCCAAGTGCCACAATAAAATCCCATCACAACGTAGGTGGACTTCCCGATTACATGAAATTGAAGATCGTTGAACCATTGCGTTTGTTGTTTAAAGATGAGGTTCGACGCGTTGGTGCTGCTTTAGGTGTTAAAGAGAACATTCTGAACCGTCACCCTTTTCCCGGTCCTGGGTTGGGAATTCGTATTCTTGGAGACGTGACTGCAGAGAAGGTACGGATATTGCAAGAGGTCGATCACATTTGGATCAATGGTTTGAAAAACGCTGGATTATACAACGAGGTTTGGCAAGCAGGAGCGATTCTCCTTCCTGTTCAAAGTGTTGGTGTAATGGGCGATGAGCGAACTTATGAACAAGCAGTGGCATTGAGAGCAGTGTCGTCAACCGATGGCATGACTGCTGATTGGTGTCATCTTCCATACGACTTCTTGGGTAAGGTAAGTAACGAAATCATCAACAAGGTTAAAGGTGTTAACCGCGTTGTTTACGATATAAGCTCTAAGCCGCCAGCAACCATCGAATGGGAGTGACATTTTGAAAATTGACCGTATCAAGCATATGAAGTATTTCTTGCTGTTTTGTATTTATCTTTTATCATTCACATCGATTGCTCAAGACAGGGTCATCATCGAACGTGATGGTAAGCGCTTTTATGCTCATGAAGTGCAACAAGGGCAAACGCTTTATGCAATCAGTAAGTTGTATAATGTAGATATAAGTGTAATCGAGAAGAACAATGAAGGAGTGTCTTCAGGCTTGGCACTTGGTCAGTCGCTGTTGATTCCTGTTCCCGATGGTTATGATGCCGATGTATGGGAGAACCCGATTCGCATCGAAGGAAACTTCATGATTCATAGGGTGAAGCGAAAAGAAACGCTTTACAGCATCTCAAAAATATACAAGACAGATATCAATCGCATTCTTGAACACAACCAAGGTGCTGAAGTATCGCTAAAGCCAGGTGATGAACTTAAAATCCCTATCACCGATATCTACGAGCCACCAATTGAGATTGTCCAACCAGGCCCAATGGACGGATGGCAGAGGCACACTGTCTTGGCTGGTGAAACATTGTTTGGCATAAGTAGATATTACAATGTCACTGTAGAAGGAATTCAAAGCCTAAATGGTGGTTTGAAAGAAGGACTTAAGGTAGATCAAGTCATTTTAATACCTGTGAAAAACGATGTCTTTGCCGCTCAAACTGAACCCGTAGGCAATACAGTCGAGTTGAAGGATACGCTGTTCTTAAAAGATAGATACAGGGTTGTTGTGATGCTGCCTTTTGAATTGGATGGTGCCATGCCAGATGCCGACAAAAAGGTACAACGTCTAAGGGAGATCGCTATGGATATTTATCGCGGCTCTCTGATTGCTCTTGACAGTCTGAAGAAACAGGGTGCACGAATCGAAGTAACTTACATGGATGTTACGACTCAAGCAGATGCTGAAGCGGCATTGAAAAGATCGGAAGTAAAAAATGCCAACTTGATTATTGGTCCGCTCCAAAGAGTGCCGCTTGAAATGGTGAGTGAGTATGCAGCGAGAAAAGGAATTCATATCGTTTGTCCGGTGCCACAATCGAATAAGGTGCTTCTTAAAAGTCCGAATTTGAGTAAAGTGATTCCATCTCGCGACACAGAGATCAAGGTGATGGCCACTCATGTGGCTAAGAATCATCGAAAAGACAACATTATACTGATCAACAGCAAAGACGTTCAAGACGCCCGCATGGTGCAGTTGTTTAGAAAACATTTTGCTATCGGAGCAGGACTAGAGAATGATTCGATCAATAAAGGTTACATTGAGTTTTCTGCAAGTAGCAAGTTTGTCGGTGACTTGTCGGCCAAGTTGAGCAAATCAAAATTGAATGTCCTAGTAGTTCCTGCTGGAGATGTGAGCAAAAGTATGATAGCTAACCTCCAGACAAAGCTGCAGTTGCTCAGCTCTGAATATGCTATTCGCATTTTTGCAGTTGATGAATGGTTGGATTATGATTTCTTAGACGCCACCTTCAAAGAGCGGGTTCATCTTACCATTCCTGTTGCTCAGTATACAGATTACGAAGCGCCAGAGGTTGTTCAATTTATTCAAGGGTTCAGGTCGCGTTTCAAAATTGAGCCTTCGGAGTATGCGATGTTGGGGTACGATATCATGACATACTACGGAAAAGGATTGAACAGCTACGGTATCAATTTCCCAAATCATTTTTCAGAGATTTCGGAATCTGGCTTGTTGGATATAGGCTTTGACCTCTCCAAAACCGGACTCGATTCTGGTTTCGAGAATGAACATGTTTTCTTACTAACCCACCAAGACTATTACTTGCAACCTATTGGATATGTCCGTAAATACTGAGATCAGTGAATCATTCAGATTGATTCAAGATGAGATTTGCTTGGCACTCGAGCAATGTGACGGAGGCGCAGTATTTGTTGAGGATTTATGGGAACGCCCCGGTGGTGGTGGTGGACGCACAAGGGTATTTCGCAATGGCAATGTCATCGAGAAAGGAGGCGTCAATTTTTCAGCAGTTTATGGAGAATGTTCAGATGCGTTGAAGCAGCAGATGCATACGCAAGCAGCGAATTTTTTTGCGACTGGTGTGAGCATTGTTCTTCATCCTAACAACCCGCACGTACCCATCATTCACATGAATATCCGCCATTTTGCTTTGAGTGATGGGACATCATGGTATGGAGGTGGAATAGACTTGACACCTCACTACATTGATAGGAGTCAAGCATCATGGTTTCACAGTCAGCTAGAATCTGTTTGCGATCGTTTTTCTCCTGATTACTATCCCAAGTTCAAATCCTGGGCTGACGACTATTTCTATCTTCCGCACCGCAATGAAACCCGCGGGGTAGGAGGTATTTTCTTCGATGATTTAGGCCGAGAAGAACAGAGCAGTGAAAGCTATAAAGACTTTGTTTTGGAAATCGGAAGGTCGTTCGCACCCATCTATACCCATTTGATGAATCTAAACCGAGACAGATCTTTTTCTACCCAGGAAAAGATGTGGCAGCAGCTTCGACGCGGAAGGTATGTGGAGTTTAATTTGGTTCATGACCGTGGAACCCGATTTGGCCTGCTAACGAATGGCAGAACTGAGTCGATACTGATGAGTTTACCAGCCACGGCATCATGGGAGTATGATTTTACACCGGAAGAGGGAAGTCGTGAGCAGGAGACGATAGATTTGTTGGTGAAAGGCGTGAGCTGGGTTGGCTAAAATACTTATCCGTTATTGTATAAAAGTCGATTTATAGGATTGCGGATAGGTTGATTTTGATTCTATAGATCTTGCTGTATCCCTTGATTTTAG
>JANRAA010000126.1 GCA_030728235.1 Flavobacteriales bacterium | reverse complement strand
AAAGGTCAAAAAAAAAACGGGATCACTTGAAGGTGGTCCCGTTTTTTTAATTCTTTGATGGCTTATCGAATCACCTGAAGTTTCATGTTCATCATGCCTTGATCAGTCATAAGATTCACAAGGTAGATTCCCTCAGCAAGATCAGCTGAAACGATGATATTTCCAGCCTGAACAAGTGGTCGTTCAGTATGAACCAATTGTCCGCTAACTGAATAAATCTCCAATCGATTCGGTGTTGTGTTCTCTCCCAATTGGATGTTGAACGATTGTCCGCTTAGAGCTGGGTTCGGGAACAACAATCCATTCGTAGATCCAAATTCTGCTACGCCCACACTTGTGATGTCGATGTCGAAGAAGTCTACATATGCAGCCGTGTTCAATAGGTTACCAGCTAGGTCAAGACCCGCAGCTACGCTTATGTCGATATCCATCAACGTAACCTCGTTATTAGCGACGTTGTAAACTGCAGAATACGTGGTTGAATTGATCCAGCCAGATTCTGTAGTGTTGGCAGAAATGATCGCAAGAGGATTCTCAGATGGGAACAACAAGATAGGGTTGCTGCTGGTGTTCATGGTCTCGTCAAAAATCATGATCAATTCAAACATTGCTGCCCCTGTGTCATCTATCCCAATTTCGTAATCATTGGCAGCTAGAATAATCAACTGTGGATTTCGGGTGTCGATGGCGAATACATCACTTTCAGAAATCATCATTTGTGGATTTCCGTTGGCATCGTTGAGGTCAGCTAAAGTAAATCCCAGTCCGTCGATTTCTACGTTAATATCTGTAACGTCATACACCGCTTCATAAGTCGTCGCGTTTAACCATCCGCTTTCAGCGACGTTTACACTTAAACTACCAGAAACATCACCACCATTGAAATCGAGTGAAGGTGTCTGGGTTTGATCCATGCCCTCACTGAATGCAAGGGTGAATGTGATTGTTCCGCTACCAGCATTTACATCTGCAATTTGGTAGTCGTTCATGGTGACGTTAGCCAACGATGGGTTATTGGTGTCGAGCATGAAAGCATTCGCAACCACAGCCACGTTTTGGCTGTTGCCAGCAGGGTCTTGTGCCGAGATAGACTCGATTTCAACAGAAACTGCGGCAAGGTTCACATCTGCCACGTTGTACACAGCAGTATAAGCCGTAGTACTCAACCATCCGCTCATGGCGTTGTTGAATGAAAGTGTAGCAGCACTGTTGCCATTGTCGTTGAAAACAATAACAGGAGCAATGGCTGTGTTCATGTCTTCATCGAAGTCAAGGCTCACAGTGAATGTGCCTGTTCCTTGAGATAGTTCGTTTACCACACCTGCCGAAGTTGCTACGGTTAAAGCTGTTGGATTCTTGGTGTCGATGACAATGTTGGTAGCCAACACAAACGCTTCTTGGTCATTGCCCAATGCGTCTTTCGCACCGTCTACATTCAAAGTGATGATATCGATTTCTTCGTTTGCATCACTGGCATCGTACACAGCGACGAATTCATTTTGAGAAATCCATCCACTGTTTGCGGCGTTGTACACAAGTGAGTTTGCAAGTGGATCTCCGTTAGAGAATGTCAAAGCTGGGTCAGCTGATGTTAGCATGTCTTCAGAGAATACAACACTTATTGAAACTTCACCATCAGCAATAGCCGCATCATTGATCATGAAGTTGTCTGGAGCAGCAATACTAACGGTAGGGTTTTCGGTGTCTATTTCGATTACATTGGCTGCAACATAAGGGTCTTGGTTGTTGCCAAGTGTGTCAATTGCACCTTGTACCTGTAAGAATATCTGATTCAAATGCACACCAATGTCTGAAGTTGAGTACGTCAATTGGTACACAGTTCCGCTTATCCATTGTGCAGAAACCAATGACAAACCGCCATTTTCTGGATTATCGAATGGGTAGTTGATTTGAGGGTTGAACGCGATGTTCATCGTGCGGTCGAAGGTAATATCGATAACCACGTTGTTGCCCACTTCCGCATCGTTCACAATCGAAATGGTAGGAACAACAGAGGTTATTTTCGGGGCATCGACAAACATAAACTGTTCTGCAAAATCAAATACTTCAGGGCCAAGCTCTGCTCCAATCAATCGACCAGGAATGTCGTCGCAAGGGGGGTGGATACCTCCCCAGATACGAGACAAGCTGCATTGGTCAGAAGCATCCCGGTATGTAGCCCATTCAAGAAGGATTTCTTGTGATGGACCTTCTTCAAAAACTAGGAATTCATTTTGAGGAGCGTCGAAAGAGCTCATTCCGCCCGGGAAATACGGGTCGCCAGTAATCAATGTGAGGATTTCTGCAGCGCAACGTGAGTATGTGCTATGTCCAGAAACGTAACCTGCGAAAGGAGGTGTAACGAAAGATGGACGTTGGTATGGCCACCAGTTCTTTGCCAAAATCCATCCAACACCGGCTTGATCTACTGCTGGATCTTCGATGTAATCTGGACCTCTCCAAGTGTAAAGTTTAATTTCATCAACGAATTCGTTGTTCGGACCAGCCAACGGGTCTCCTGCTTCAACCAATTCAACATAACCGGGAATCAATGGGAATCCATCTGGGTGATAATGTGGCAAATTGATGTCGGTGCATTGTCCTTTTTCTGCCATAAATCGAATCGCAGAAACAGGTCTTCCAAAATCGTAATACCCTTTTACGCTCCACGCAGCGATTGCAGCATCGTGCATTCCACCACCTAGTGTGAGGTAACATTTGACATCCCACTCCAAATCATCGATTATCGGACCTTGTCCGCCCCAGCGCTTTTCAAGCAATGGGTGATCATTCACAGTGTTCACAATTTTAAACCAGTGTCCTGGAGGTGTTTCAGAATCCGGACCATCGGCCCAAAACTCAGCCAAAACGCGCGCATAGTCTGAACGTGGAACCATTTGAGGTTCATACGGTTGTCCTGTAACAGGGTTCACAGCATATCCTTGACTGGCGTCTCCACCTTCAAAGAAATTATAAAAGTTCGGGTAATCGTCAAAGCTGGTCGGAAGTGGAGGATTGTTTCCAAGTGTAGCTGGAGAGATGTCGATCATGGTGCCATCAAACTCATGGTGCGACTGCCAAACGGCAACCATGGTGTGTCCCCATTTCCAGTTCGATTCCAATCCTTCGCCCAATCCTGGCTCCAACAAAGGAGGCATTCCAGGATCGTGGTAAACGCGCCAATCGAAACCATCTCTTTGGTGCATGGTTAAATCGGCTTCATCTAAAGAAAAGCTAACAACTTCTCCCCATTCTGGTGAGAGAAAGGCAGGGGTGCTTGCTGTTTGGTTTCCACTTTGATCAATAAACACAGCCAAGCTCAAAGGTTGCCATCTGTTGGCATCAATTGCATTTGGGTTCCCCGGATTGTCCATCACCAATGGTGGATTCAATGGGTAGTAGAATTGGTTGGCGTAAACGTTTTCCTCATTTGAACCATCTTGCAAACCGAATTGAATCATTTGCTCAGCAAGGTAGTTTCCAAGGTGAGCAGGGTCTCCATCTAAATAGTTTGTTGAGGTGTTGTTGATAGGGAATCCTTCATCAGCCATCAACTGGTTCATGAATTCAAATGTCTCGCCTGCTTGAGGAGAGTTTGCAAATCGATGTGCCATGAGGCGGTACATCGCATAAGCAATTGCTTTTTCTTGCGCAGCTTGTATGTCTTCAGGCACTGGTACACCCTGAAAATCACAGGTGTAGCCGCCCAGTGTTTTTCCTAAGAAAAATGGTTGAGCAATGGGATCATATGCAGCCCATGCATCGTACATCAAAATCGATGAGTGGAATAGATTTCTTGCGTGAACGGTTGGACGAGCAAAGTCGTTTCGAATGCCTTCTAATAATACGTCGTTCCACTGACGCGCAACAGAGTGTTCTTGCGCAGCAACAGAAAATGGAAGTGATAAAATAAGTGTCAAGAAAGCAAATACAGCCCGGGAGAGTATATTTCTAAGCATAAGCATTGGTGGTTAATTATGGTCAAAAGAAGTAGGAATTGTCCTACGAAAATAAAGACGTTCAATTTTGTTTCTAGTTGCCTCAATTAGAAAATGATTTTAGTCAATTTTCTAGCCTAGCTATTTCAGCTTTCACCCATTTGTCGGTCACAAATGTTCCAAAAGGAAGCAGCGAGGCTAAAAACATCCCTGCCGCGCGCAGGAAACTCCATTTTAAAGAAACCCAGAGAGTTAATAAATAGAGTGAGAATGCTACGAAGAGGGCACCGTGCACCCAGCCTCCATATTTCACGAGCACTGGGAAATCGGCGAAATATTTCATCGGCATTGCTATGAAAAGTAGGAAGAGGTACGAGGCGCCTTCCCACAAGGCAATTTTACGAAAGCGGATAAGCAGAGGTAGGGTAGTTTCCATGCGCAAAGATGCATCAGGAACATGAGCTAAAAAAAAACTGCCGGAAAAAAAATCTCCGGCAGCTTGCGATTAACTATTTACATGAAGTGCCTCTCTAAACTCATTGAGAGAGACGGGTTTGGGGTTGAGCGCTATGCTTGATTGTCCGTTAAACGGGGTTTGATCCAACATGATTTTCCCATTTTTTACGGAGTAGGCAATTGCAACGGCTCTTTGTTTTTTGGGGATGAGCGGCGACTTATATCCGCCATTTGTTGCTTCACAAGGAAGCATAGAGTTGATTTTATCGAACACGAGAATGACTTGATTTTCTTTTGGAGCATCAATTTTCAAGTGCATCTTGGCTATTGCGGGTTCATCATAAAAACGATCGCAGTTGATCCACCCGAGGTTTGTCGATTGAAAGGTGTAAGATTTCAAAAGATCGATATCCCAATCACCTGTGCTTAGCGCAACAGCAAGTTTTGCATCGCGTATTTTTTGACAAGTATCACGCCATGCGACCATTTCGGCGTCATATCGGGCATAAAGAATAGCAAGATTTTCTTCGCGTTTCTTTACGAATGGTTTGTAGACGTTTTCATTGAAGTATAAACTGTCGGCGGCAACTTGAGTTTTCCAAGCAGCTAGCGCCTCTTGATAGGCTTTGTGCTTTTCTGGCTGGGCAATGCTGTCGGCAATGTACTTTTCAAGTTTGGTTTCGTATTTCGCCATGCTTCGATCATACCTGAGGTAGGCGCGCTCTTTATCGGCTTGAATTTGTGCAATTTTCTTTTTCCGCCCAAAGATTTCATACCATGCGAATTCGACTTCGTATTTCGAATCATCTATTTCTTTGGGTAGTTTCGGACGTCTGCGAATACCAGGAAGAGTGGGTTTAGGGCTTGCTTTAAATGATGGGGCGAAGCTTCTCAATTCAGGAAATTTTGGACGCAATGGATAAGTTGTTGGAGCCTCTATTGTCGGGGTTTTTGTATTGGTCCAATCTGCGCCAGTTTCTGAAACAAACAAGGTCATCCCCTGTTTTTTGAAGTCGGTAGGCAGTGAAATGGTAATAGGAGTATTCGGATCAAGCGTCAGCGCGTCACCTGTTTTTGAAAAGGCTTCGATTTTCAACATCCCGCCACTTTCCAGCATCTTGCCTTCCGACAAGGTTGTAAGGCCTTCAGCTAAAAAATCTTGATATGAAAGCGCCTCTGTTATGGTTATAGTCGCGTCTTCAACATGATCTC
>JANRAA010000125.1 GCA_030728235.1 Flavobacteriales bacterium | reverse complement strand
GGACATGCGCGGGACTACGTAGAAGGCATGTGGCGCATTATGCAACAAGATGAAGCCGATGACTTTGTACTTGCAACAGGGAAAACATATTCTATCAAGCACTTCGCTGAACTGGCTTTTCGTGAGATTGGGGTTGAGCTTGAATGGCGCGGACAAGGAGTTGATGAAAAGGGAATCGATAAAGCTTCCGGAAAAGTGCTTATTGAAGTTGATCCAAAATACTTCCGTCCTACTGAAGTTGAACTATTGGTAGGTGATGCTTCAAAAGCGAAAGAAAAACTAGGTTGGGAATCGAGCACATCGCTTGATGAACTAGTAAAAGAAATGATGCAACACGACATCGAACTTTTCCGCCGAGACAAGCACTTGATTGATGGGGGCTATAAGGTGATGCGGTATTTTGAATAAGCCTATTCTACAACCAAATTCCGCATTTCAATTCCCCTATCTGTTTCAAATTGCAGGTGATACAAACCTGCATTGGGTGTGAATTCATCAAGCTCCAACAGGTGGTACCCTTCTTCCAATTGAAGGGGTGAATAAGTGTACACCAACTGCCCCGTGGCGCTATAACAACTGATTCGCAATTCTTCTGCTGTGCGCATGATGACCCGTACTTTTGGTGTCTGCCCTTCTCTCAATGGAACAGGGAACACTTCTAACAGCAATGGTCCGTCTTGCAGTGCTTGGCATGCTTGATTGTCTGCTGGTGTTTGCTCGAAGGCAAGTGCATTGTTCTCCATTATCTCAATGCACACAACATTGGCGTCGCTGGTGCCCTGCAAGTAGCCTGTAAATGTTAGCAAGGTGACATATCCTGGGGCTAAGTCGACATCAAACACCTCAGAAATCAAAAGCTGTCCGTCGATTTCAACACTTCCCACAACTTGAGAAACAGGATAGTTGCCTGCATTCTGGATGAGCATTTGACACTGCAATCCAAACGTGCCATCTTGCGCATCGATGCTGATAATTTTCAAATCAGAAATCGCATTGGTGACCAATACTACCTGTGAAATATCGGAGGTACATCCATATACGTTTGTTCCTACCAAGGTAACTTCATATTCTCCGTCGGCAGTGAATGTATGCGATGGCTGCTGCAGTTCAGAAGTAGCTCCATCGCCGAAATACCAAATCAAATCGAGACCTGATTCCGATGTATTTACAAAATCTACATCCAATGGAGCAGACCCAATTTCAGGTGAAAAAGCAAACCCCACCTCGGGCAATTCAAAAACAGGTATCTGGCGGGTGATGTCGTCGGTGCAACCATTTTCTGTTGTAACAAGCAAATTTACAGGGACAAATCCCAAGGTGTTGAAAATTGGTGCGATAAACTGTCCGGAATAAGGTGTATCTCCACCTACAGTCCAATCCCACGAAACAATAGGATCCACAGCTGTGGTGCTGGTTTCATTGATTTGATACGGCGTGCCCAAACAAGCATTGGACACCTCGAAATTCGCGTGAGGAAGCGGGTAAACAGTCAAGGCAAATGGGACTGAGGTAGCACAGCCAGATGTTGCTGTAGCGGTGAGGACAACATTAAAATTTCCCGACCCCGCGTACAAGTGTGCAACGTTTTGCTGCGTGGATGCAGTGTTGTCTCCAAACCACCAGTACCAGGTCGAAATGGGACCTCCAGTGCCATTGCTTACGCCTTCAAACTGAACCAAATCGCCAGAACATACATTTTCTGTTTGAATAGAAATGTCTGGTGTTTCATACACCTGCAACAATTGATTCACGGTTTGAGAGCAACCTGCTACGCTGAAAAAAGTGACGGATGCTTGATGAAAACCAGCATCGTCTGAAGTGAAAGCAACCTCAAAACCATCGGCGGTGTTGCCTTGAAAACTCCAGGTGGCATTGTAAACAGCACCCTCAGCAATCTGTGGCTGGGTAGAAAAAGTTACTTCTTGTCCTGAACAAGGCAAGGTATACATCAAATTCCCAGTAGGTGCTGGATGCACCTCTCCTTGAATTGAAATCTGCGTTGAGCAGCCCACTTCGGTTGTCACAGTCAAATCTGCATCGAAGATACCGAATTGCGCTGGCGTAAACGATATCTGTTGTCCTGAATAGCTATCGGCTCCGCCAATCAACCACTCCCACGATGTTATCGGAGAGTCGGCAACGGCAGACCCTGTTAACTCCATGACTTGATTTAGACAGTAAATGGGTGGTTCTAGAATGACTACTTCTGGTGCCAGACCTACGACTAAAACCTCAGTGGTATCGTATAACAGACATCCATTATCGTTTTGCAAGATGACCGAATAAGAGCCACTTTCAGAAATCGGTAATTCTGAATCGGTGCTGCCATTCTCCCACGAGATTGTATAGTCTTCGCTTATTGATTCAATTGAAATCATATTTCCAGCACAGAGCGTCTGGCTTGGATTGAGCGCTTCGAGGGTCGAAAACATGTCGATACTGACATTAAAGACATCAGAATTCAACACACACCCATTTCCATCGGTTACTGCAACACTGTACGCGCCCGCTTCCAAAAACCATCGTTCACTTTGCGTGTTGCCATCGTTCCACAAAATGTCGTACACGCCTGGATCTAAGTCAAGATCCCATACCACGCTATCGCCCAAACATGCAACAGCCATGGCTGGAGGTTGCACAGCGCCTGGAAAGGTAACATGAACGGTATCCGTCAACACACGTCCAAAAATATCAGTTGCATTTACCCAATACGTCCCAGTGTTATTGATTTGCAGCGACGCCTCGGTGCTGCCATCGTTCCATTCGTAGCTTTGAAAACCGGGTTGTGCGGTTAACTGTATCGGACAAAATCCATCTTCAATCACCACATCTTCACCCAGGTCAAGCACCGATCCCGAGTAATAATCGGCAAGATAATTCTCAACAAAAGCGATTTGTTCGACATCCAACGCTGAGTTGAAAATCAAAAGTTCATAAACCACACCGTGCCAAACACGGGCAATGGTAGCACGATCCATGGTGAGACGTGACGCCTCAACGGCGGATGTTGTTTGTAACGACATCAATTGCACGCCCTCGGGAAATCCATTGTTGACGCCATCAATTTCCTGATAGTTTGCTCGTGTAACCCCCTCTAAAATCCCAGGGTTGGTGAATTGTGCATTCCATACTTGACCAGTGGCACCGCGCAAAAAATCGAATTTATCGTCGTCGCCCAGCATGCAGCGAAAAGAAAGTGTGGCTGCGGCATTCTCTTCCATGACCCAAAAAACAGTGCGAATCTCCGCTGATTGCGGAAAGAAAAGGTTATCGTTCGACCCATCGAAAACAATGCCTGAATGTCCGTTCAGCAGCCCTGTTCCCAACACCGGACGATAATTGTTGGTGATTTGAGTGAGGTGATTTCCGTTTCCACTCATATCACCCCAATCGGTTACTCGTCCGCCTGTTGCCGTTACTACATTCGAGTCAGCCCTCACCCACAAGTGCAAACCGGGGATATCCAGCGGCGATTGTTGGGCACTGCAGAGCATCGACAACGAAACAAATAGACAAGAGAGCAAATACCTCATACCATCAAAAATACGCGTTGCGGATAAACCAAATGAAGATTTGGCAAGAAAGCATGAACATCTATCTTTGGACAAACTCAAAATGCTTGAAAGGACTGATAGGTAACATCCAGAAAATTTTCAAAGGATTGTTCACGCGTGGCTCTTTCATACAGAACACCGCGTTTATGTCGTCGGCCTCACTTTGGGGCATCGTCATACAATTCATATTTTTTCCTATCCTCTCCCGAATCTATACGCCAGAGAGCTATGGAGTGTTCACCGTTTTCAACACTTTTGTCGCATTGCTCGGCGCCACAGCCTCTTTGAGCTATCAAAAAGCACTCGTTTTACCGAAAACCGATGTCGAATTTGCCGCGCTGTTAAGGGTTACGCTTCGGACAACTGGTCTGGTCTGCGTAATCGCCCAGCTTGTGTTTTTCGCCTTTGGCGGACTGATTACTGAAACCATGGACATTCAAATTGTCGGTTCATGGATTTACCTCGTTCCACTTTTTGCTTTTTTGCTCGCCCTCGACCAAATCGTGCAGAGTTGGACCGTAAGGTCGCATGCCTTTCGCGCTGCAAGCCTCGTTGGAGTGCCCGTTACCTTGTTTCCAAAATTATTTAATGTCGGCTATGGGAAATATGTGAATAACGGACCTGAAGGACTCATACTCACAGGCGCATTGTTGTATTTGTTGCGCATCGTTTTGTTTCCCTTTTTCATTGTCAAAGATTTTTTCAGCACCTGGAAAATTCGAGTAACGAAAGATCAACGTGTGCAGGCCAAGTCCGAATACCGCGACTATCCACGATATGTCTTTTGGGGCAATCTATTGAACATCGGATCGGGGTATATCGTTCCTTTGAGCTTGCCTTTGTTTTTTATTGAAGCCAGTCAAATCGGATTATTCTCTTACGCCATGGTGCTTATTGACCTGCCCATTCGGATTTTAGGTTCGGGCATTGCCCCCGTTTTCCTCAAGCGCGGTGTTGAACTTTGGGCCAGCGATAAGCAAGAGTTTGCTGCTAAAACATGGCGTTTGTACAGAGTTCTGACCCTCGTTTTCATTCCCTTCCTTCTCGTCATGGTCGTTTTCGGAGAACCACTGTACAACATCATTTTCGGCGAGCAATGGGCGCAAGCAGGCGTCGTTGCAGGAATACTGGTGTCAGGATTCATCTTCCGCTATGTCAGCAACCCCATCTCATCTGTCTTCAACATCACCCGACGAGAAAAGAGCCTCATGACCTTCCAAGTTACGCTCTTCATTATGCGCATCGCTGGAATCATAATTCCTGGACTAGCGGGTATGGGCTTTATGAGCATGATGTTCGGGTTTGCCATTGCCAACGCCATTTCCTATTTATTGTACATCATCTGGATCTTTAAAATACTCGAAGTCAACACCTTTCGCGTGCTTTTATTTACAACAGTCACCCTCATCATCCCTGCCGTTGGCGGGTGGATTTACCTTCTCCTTTCTTAACTTGCCGACATGTCGAAACGCCTGCTGATACTGAGCTACCATTTCCCACCTTTCAATGCTACGGCATCTCAGCGGGCTGCGTCTTTTGCTCATTATCTTCCAGCCAGCGGCTGGGATGTTGAAGTTTGCACCTTCGATTGGGAGGGAGAGAAAAACGACCGCCTCACCGTTCATCGTATTGCCCCTGGAAACCTAGAAAGCAAAGCAAAGCCACATTGGACGCTTCGCACCCCCATCCTTTCAACCCTGCGCGTGGCGTGGCATTATCTACGTGGCACTTTCGACTACCAATCAACCGAGCAGCGAAAAAGAATGGATGCGTGGCTGCGCAGTGAAGACCTGTCGCGATTTGACCTCGTTCTGGGTATTTTTTCACCGCATTTTCACCTGCCACAAGCAGCCGAAATACATCGGAAATGGGGAATTCCTTTCGTGATCGATTTTCGCGATATGTGGGATGACCGTGTTTTGCAAACCCACCCCGACCTCTCACGGAAAGAGCTCATTTTACATGGAATTGTGAAACGCAGGTGGCAAAAATGGATGCAGCGCGCAGCAGGACATACATCGGTATCTTCAGCCATGAACGACCAGCTATCGACCCTGTTTAACCAGCCAGGTAAAGTTATTTTCAACGGTTACGAAGCTCCCGAA
>JANRAA010000124.1:19976-29824 GCA_030728235.1 Flavobacteriales bacterium | reverse complement strand
TGGTACCTCCCGCTTCAGGAGATGGTTTGTGAGGGATGGCAGTGTAAACGCGGATTTTAGAACCACCAGCAGCAGATCGAGAAGACTTATATTGCTCATCTTGACCATTACCAGAAACAGGATTGTACGTCTGATAGTTGTTGTAACCATAAGCTAAAACCATGAAGTAATAGGTCTTGTGGTTGATCAGCGCATTATCACCCGTCGCAAAAGCATCTTGCTTGATTTGGAAACTGTGTTGGATACCATCATCAGAACCATTTGCCTTTAAAGTAGGAACAGGAAGTCCAATTTCAGGATCTAGGTCGTAGTTGATGATCTGCGTTATTCCGTCTCGAACATCAGTAGTGAAGATCAAGCGAGCTTTATCGATATCATTCAAGTCAGAAACAGATACCAATTCATCTTTCAATTGGTAAACTTGGTAACCTTGGAAGATATACGAACGGGTTAGCGTATCCAATTGAGTGCCATCAGCCAGTTCACCTGGAATTCCTGGGTCAAACTGAAGGTATGTTTCTTGATAGTTGTTCGATACTAAGTTTTCGTTTGTTAGATAAAGAATGATTTCATTTTCTAACTCTTGAACGGTAACGTCTGGAGCGTCAGGACCTGAAACGATTTCAAAACAGTTGTCGAAAAGCGCTTGAGCTTTATCATCTGCTTCACGCACCAATCGCACAGATTCGAAAGGATCACCGCCTGTGGCGCGTGCCCAAACAACACCTACAGTAATGTTGTTGTAATCACCAGGAGCAAGAGTAAAAGGACCAGCAGCTTGAATAAAACGACGGTCACCAGGAGGGTTACCAGCAGTTTGCTCTGTCCAATCATCCACAGCAATTCCGTGTGTACCCCAATCATTCGGATCGGTATCTCCAGGGAACATATAGTCAGCTTCAATTTCACCACCAATACCTGTACCACCGTAGGTCATTTTCAGGTTGTTCTTCCAAATACCATTCATGTAGTTGTAGAAGTGAGGAGGTGTTGTAGGCTCACCGTTGATAGGGTTAGAACCAATGTTGTAGTATACGAAACGACGCATACCAAAACGTTCGTTGTCGATAACATCGTCACCGTAACCAATACCAATACCTTGATAAGGTATACCTAATGAGTCAACAGCATCGCTGAAGTTGGTCGTAATAGGGTTGTCAATGCCATCTGCATCTTGGTATGGGCCTTCAAAGAAGTCGACACCAACAGCAGGAGGATTCAGACCGTAACCAGGAGAAGATGTTGTAGGCTCATCGAATGCATCACCATTGTAACAGTATCCAAGACCGCGTTGAACATCACACCCAACATAGTCATCGATTGAAGATCCCAAATCGGCATCAACCCATGTCCCAAAATATGTCTGACCCAGTGTTTGTGTACCCTGGTTGATCATCACATAGTTGTAGAACGTCATGTTGTTGATCTCATCTTGAGTAGAGAAAGCAAACGCTTGAGCGCGGATTTCCATACCGATCGGCTCACCTTGAGATTCAGAGTGAACGTTACCTTTATCGTTGAAGATCCAGAAGAACGTTTGGTCACCAAAAAGAGGAACTTGGTCTGTGCGACGACGTTCAGCGCAGTTGATGTCTTGCAAGAAGTCGTATAGCGGATAGTCTCCAGAGTTTGGGTCATACGCACCATTCAAATCGTAATCGAAGAAAGGAGCCAAGTAGTAGTCTTGACCCAAAGCTGTTGAACCGTGTGCTGGGTAATCATAGAAGTAAGAAGGAATTGAATAACCTGTCAATTCGTTCGCTTCAAGATCACAATCAGGATCGGCCAAACATTCGAAATATTGACGGTGACGCTGAGCATCAGCTCGCTGGCTCACAAAGAACCTGTCCCACAATTCACAAGTTACTTCATCAACTTCTGCCGTTCCATCATTTGTGAGAGGTCCAGTCCAAAAGTCGTTACCGTTAGCACGGAAAGTAACTGCAGCCATTTTAAGCTGTCCATCAGGTGCAATACCCCCCATCCAAAGTGCACCAGCGTAAAGTGAACTAACGTCACCAGAAGCCGGAACGATGTATGCTGCACGGCTATTGGCGCGGTCTTGCCACATAGAACCACCGGTTTCGATACGAGCCCTTACGTTGTTCCATTCAAGATCACGAATACCAGTAGCAGGAGCACATTGCGCTGCCCGTGTATTGTCTATTGAGGTGTTTTGACCACCATTGTTGGAGTTAACCAACCCACCTTCATATTTGTATGCAAAACCAGGTAGTCCTAGCAAAACTGCAAACAAAAAAGCGATTCCTTTATTCATTGCCTTCATGGTGTCTGAAATTTTAATGTTCATGTTAAATATTCCTTAGAAGTCAAGTTTCACACCCAAGCGAATGGTTCTAGGAACGCCGAGGTTAAAAGGATTATCTACAAACATGCTGTAATAATTGCGGAAAGAAGCAGGAGAGTTCTGAGAATTGATTAGCGGCTGGTATTGCGCTGCAGCAAGGTAACCATCGTCATCAGAAACACCAGTGAAGCGGTAAACTCCATTGATGTTGCGTGTATTCAAAACGTTTGAAACCCATAAATAAACGTTCAGATTCACTGATTTAGCAGCTTCACCTTCTCCACCAAATGTGAGGGTGAAGTTACGATCAAGGTTCATGTCGAGTGTAAACTGCCAAGGCAAACGGCTACCGTTGATAGATCCCTGAGTACTAGGAGAGATTTCACCTGTGATAGGGGTTGCAATGGTAGAAGCTGTGTAAGGTGTTCCAGAACCAAGGTTGGCAATGAAGTTAACACCTGTATTGGCGAAAATCTGCTTGTCTTTGAAAACTGGACCATTGTAAGTCTTGCCAGACCCGTAACGATAATCCAAAGTAGTCACGATACGGTGACGTTGGTCATAGTTGAATGGGTTGATGGTGCGTAGGTTTGGCAAACCAGCGTTGATCAATGCCAAAGCGGTTGTTGTTGTTGAACCAGTACCGTCAGCAAACTGCAATGTGTAAGAAGTGTTCAAGCGAACGTTTCCTGTGCGACGTAAGTCGTATGAAACAGTTAAACCTTTCACAGTTCCGAAGTCGAGGTTACCAAATGCACGGTACGGACGAGGGTAAGCACCAGCAAACTGACGTACCTGGATCATATCGCGAAGTTCGCGGTAGAATGCAGATATTTTCAACGATGATGTGCGAGACAAAACCTGTTGGAAACCCAATTCGTAATCGATTGTCTTTGTTGGTCTCAAATCCGGGTTGCTGATCAACTCGTTACGCGCCTCGATGAACAAATAGTCGATCGGTGAGAAACGGTTGTTACCAGTAGGACGTTGAGTCAAGATATCGTAGTGAGCAAAGAATACAGCTTCGTCAGAAATGTTGAACGAGAATGCGATACGTGGCATAATGTTCACCTGTGGAGTGTAATCTTTAAACGCAGATGACGTCAATTCAGCGTCAGCGCCTCCTACCAACCATGGGGCAGGAAAACCATTTGTTGAAGCAATCAAATCCGGGTCACTGATCTCAGTACCGTTTGAATTGAACCACTGGTTTTCGTTGCGATATCCAACGATGCTTGTAGGGTTTTCGATGTCATCAACATACACTACATAGTCGTTGCCGATGTTCGATGGAACGATGATACTGTTGTCAAGTGAATTGATCAAATCGCCCTGGATGTCGCCTACAGTATAAGCTTCTCCAATTACGAATGGATCTTTCAATACTGGTTGGTTTGCATCAAAACGGTCAATACGGACACCTACGTTGAAGATGATATCGTCAAATGTGAATTTATCCATCACATAACCAGAAATGTAAACTGGTTCGTAAGCTCCGATCGGACGGGTGCGGAAACCTTGATCGTTGGTTTCATTGAAGAAATCTTCGATGGTTGGACGTCCGTTTTGCTTCTCACCGTGCGCGTTGTAACCGCTGTACAATACAACGTTGTTACCTTGGTTAAGCAAGTCATCTGCACCAAACATGTCGATAGTGAACTGCTCAGGATCCAATGCGTCAACATTTAAGAAGTCGTTACCATCAGGATTTAAACCCAATGCTTCACGTAGATTTCTATCGAATTCAAACTGTCCAGAACCGATCAAACGATCGTAAGTAATGTACTGGTCTGTACCGATATTTGTGATTGTAGAGTCACTGACATCAATTTGTTTGATGTGGCTGTTTGTATACAATCGCGCCAACGTCCACAAACCTGTTGGAGCCAAAGAGTAGAACGCATCTTTACGTTGCTCATACTCAAAACCTACCTGGAACGCGTGATCGCCAATGTCACCAGAACCAGCTGCCGTAATGCGGAACTGACTGTTGTCTGTCAATGAGTAATTGTTTGCTTGGGTTCCGAAATAGTCCCACAAGTTATAAATTGAAGGAGGCGTTTGTCCGTTCAAAATTGCGTTACCGTTACGAACTTCCAAAAGTCCGCTGTATGGACCACGATCGTTCGGGTCATATTCCTGGTAGTCAAACAAACCAAAATATTGGTTGTTGATAGCTGCGAGTTCTGGGTTATAAGTAGAAGGAGCGAAAGTCACCAACGTATCTTCCCAACCTACGTGAACAAATGCCTGACGAGCTGGGTTGAATTCATAGCTGTTTTGTTGGTACAGGTCGAAAGTACCTACGTGACCATACTTCATGAAGTCGTCTTTGTGGGTGTCGTCTTGAGAGCGGTTGAATGAGCGAGAGTAATCGGCCATTACCGTATAGAAGATATTCTTCAAGTTGCTCGCTTCTACACCCTCTTCCTCTTCGTTGTTAAAACGTTGAGAGAACTTACCGTATACACGCCAGTCGAAATTTGTATTTTCAATGTTGTTTTCAGCGTTAGCAAGCATACCGCTATAGCTGAATCCGTGGTTTCTTGAGAAAGCTCCTGTAGCCCCAAAAGTCAAACTCATTGTAGAAGATGTGTTAACATCAACTTTCGCAACAAGGTTGGCTGATTGGTTTCCAACGTTCAAACGCGTCGGGATTTTTTCGAAGTCATCAGCGGTTAAAAATTCTGCGTTGAAAAGTGCTCCGTTCACTTCTCCATTTGAAGAAATGTTTTGGCGAAGCGGGTTGTCGATAAGACCTTGACGAGAACTTTCTTTCATGCGGTATACACCACCGAAGGTTGGACGAGGGTCAACTTGACTGGTGTAGTTACCTGAAACGAACAATCCCAATAGTGGATCACCCTTAACACCATTTTCATCTTTTTTGAAGGCGATAGGTCCTGAAACAACTCCTTCTATTAGGTTGTAACCATATCTATCAAGTCCAACAGCCGTCTCGCCGGTTTTAAATCCAGAAGAAATAACTTCAAAACCTCCGAACCATTTCGACGATGAACTGCGGAGTGAAATGTTCATTACACCTCCTGTAGCATCTCCAATGTTCGCTGGGATACCACCGGTAAGAACAGATACTTCTTGAATCGCCGATTTCGGAAGTGCCGATGACCCTCGGATTTTAACACCGTCGATGTACACCCATGTACCATCCGGACGAGCACCACGAATCGTGATCTCTCCACCGGTACCAGCAGTGCTAACACCCGCAACTGTCGTTGCTAGGCTGGCAGCATCACGACCTGGCATCTTATCGATGTCTTCACGAGTTACTGTACCCCCTGATGCTCCACCGTCTCGGTCGATCAGCGGAACAGAGTACTCAACAACTTCTACTTCTTCTAGTTGAATACCAGAAGAAAGGGCTGCATTCGCAAACTGAATCTTGTTTGATACAATTTTAACACCTGTTATACGTTTGGTGTTGTAACCAACATACGAGTATAATACGTCATACGTACCAGGGGTGATTGGCTTGATAGTGAACTCTCCATCGAAATCGGTGTTGGCACCAGTAATTTGGTTACCATTCAAGAAAACAACAACGTTCACAAACGGAAGGGGTTCACCCGATTCCGAATCGGTCACTTTACCTTTCAAGGTTCCTGCCCCTGCTTGTCCGTAGACAACAGGAGAAACAAACAAAGAAAGCAAGAGCAGTAAGTAGATCTTACGCGACATACAGTTAAGCTTTGATTACTAATTTCTCAACAAACGGGGGTAAAGATAGAAATAATCCTTTCTGAGGCAAAAGCCTTTCAGAAGTCTCAGGAATCCTATTTAGAATTCTCTTAACAATTAAGAATTTTAGCATTCTTTAACCCAAACACGGTCTAAAGATAGATAAGCGATTGGTTATCCTGCTAATTAAATTCACGAAGAAATGGCGAATAGTTTACACGTCTAGGTGTAAAGTGTTCGTTGTAAGGGGCTTAACGCCTTCATTTTTTACGAAACCACCGACGATAAAAAGGCTCAGACTTGCCTTGTGAAATGCGTCTTTGTTTTTTCTGATTGGCTTTCATCCGCTTGCGGGTATTCTTATCTTGAATGGCCAAGTGGTGTTCTTGCTTTTGAGAAAGCTCTCCCTCAAGTTGAGCGCGATTATCTCCCTTCTTTTCAATCTGTGCTTGCTTCTGTTTTTCGGTCTTGGTGCGCTTAACGCGCTGCGCATCTGCCGAAAATGGCGCAGCAACAAGCAGTGATAAGATGAGTATTGAGAGTAACTTCTTCATAACTATCTAACGTTAGTGTCGGTTAAAAGTATACGAAAACTTGTCTATTTTGATGGTTTCGGTTTTTACATCTCTGGTTAAAATGGCCTCTATTTTTCCGCTTCCATCGTGCAAGACTTCTCGTCGCCAAATCAGCACGTTGTTCTCTGAATACAGCACGGTTTCTAACATGCCGTCATTTAAATAGGTGAAAACCCATTCTTGTATTCCACTGGATGAATTTTTGACTTTTTTACCCAACAAGCCGCGTTCGTTATACGTGTATGTCGATACCGATTCTTTGCCGCTAATAATATAGCGCTCTCGCTCTTCTTGCAAGAAATCACCTTCCCCAAAGGTTTTTGTAACTGTTAAGTATGGCTTGCGGTCTTCGTTAAATATGGTTTGAACGAGTTTGTTTGATGTCTTTACGCTTGTGATGTATTCGCAAGAAATCCATGTGTCCTTTTCTTGACTGCCGTCATTTCTATACCTGCAGATATTCAGCGTGTCGCCGCGTTGCTCCAGTGTTTCACGATATGCTCCTCGTTGGTCTTTTCGCTCGTAAGTTTTGAAAAGATTGTGTATGCCGTATGATTCCAAAATGGTGTCTCTTCGACCCCATAACAAACTCGCTGTCAGCACTTCTTCGCAAACTCCGTTTGAGTTGAAATGGTATGTCCGCGTTTTATTCAATGAACGTATGGGTTGACCTGTCCGTTTGTCTTGCTCATCTATACTGATGGTTTCGATGTGATTTAATCGGATGAACTTCTCTTGAAATGGCATCTCAAGGAAGTCGACGGCGCTTTCGCCCGATTTAAGCTGCTGCCCATACATGGTTGAGCACAAAATGAAACTAATGAGTAAGCTGGTGTATCGCATCTTCCGGTGTGGTAACGGGACGTTGACAGGTTTTATTTTCGCAGACAAAGATGGTAGTTTGCGCTCCTTGTTTGCCTTCAAGCAATGGGAGTTTTCCACCATTGCCACCCAATAACATGATGTTGGGTATATAATGGCAGTCTATTTCTCTCGCAAAAGCCAAACTTTTGCTGCCTGTAATGGCGACCTCACGCATCGGGTATGTGCACCATAAATGAAGCGATGCCCAGTTGGTGTAGCTTGGCAAGTAATCCCAATTGGCAGCCACATTCACAAGCATTTGCTTGGCTGTTTCTATCATGGCATCATCGGCATAGTAATGACCGAGAATGAACAGATTCTTCGCCATGGTTGAGTTTGAAGCAGGAATAACGTTGTCGCTGTTCTCTTGTTTTCTAGCTATTAGCGCGGGATCAAGATCAGATGTGAACCAATACATACCTGTTTGGTCGTCGTAAAAATGCTTCGTAGCATATGCGTTGAGCCGCCGCGCCTCTTCCAGCCAGCGCTCGTTGAATGTAGATTGATACAATGCGATGAGTGCTTGAATGGTGAAGGCATAGTCTTCCAAGTAGCCGTTTACTTTTGCAGTCCCATTTTTATAGGTGTGGAATAGCCTGCCATCGCTGCCGCTGCATTTTAAAAGCAATTGTTCCATGGCTTTTGTGGCGGTGTTTAAATAATCAGAGTTGTTGAAGGTGCGATACGCGTCTGCATAGCCTTCAATCATCATGGCATTCCAAGAAGTCAGAATTTTATCATCGGTGCCCGGACGAATGCGCGATTTTCTAGCGTGCATCAGTGTCTCGAAATCGGCTTTTATTTCTTCAAACCACTGCGTTGCTTCAAGGTTGTTTTGCTTTGCAAAGGTTTCAAAACTATTTCTGCGCAGCAGGATGTTGTTTCCAAACTCCCAATGTGCGAAACCGTCGATCTCAAACTGCTTGGCAAACATGGGGTATCTGTCGCCGAGCAGGGTTTCCAATTCCGCTTTTTTCCAGACGTAAAACTTGCCTTCTTCACCTTCGCTATCGGCATCCAAGGCGCTGAAGAACATGCCTTCTGTTGATTGCATCTCCCTTTCGACAAAGGCGAGCGTTTGCTCAACAATCCATTTGTAGTCTGATTTCTTGAATTTCGTATACCCGTCGCAATACAAACTGACCAATTGGGCGTTGTCATACAGCATCTTTTCAAAGTGTGGTACTTTCCATAATGCATCGGTGGAGTATCGTGCGAAGCCACCTCCAAGTTGGTCATAAATGCCTCCTTGAGCCATCTTGTCGAGCGTCAACTCCAGGTGGGTATCGCTTGCGGTATCGCCAGTTATAGCCGCGTAATGCATTAGAAACCGGTAGTTGTTAGGTAGCGGAAATTTTGGCGCTCTGTTTGGTCCGCCTTCGTTCAAATCCCACTGCGACTTCCATCTTTCAACCAGGTTTTTTAGGTTTTCAGTCGATAAATCGGATGCTTCTGGGTCGCGCACAATCAGTTCCGACATCTGCACGCCTTCAGTCAGCCGGTTTGCATATTCTTCAACTTTTGCGCGGTCGTTGGTGTATAGTTCGGAAAGTGAACGCAGCACCTCCATCCACTGGTCGCGTTTGAAATATGTGCCGCCGTATATGGGACGTCCGTCAGGCAGGGTGAAACAATTCAACGGCCATCCTCCTTGTCCCGACATGAGTTGAACTGCACTCATATACACTTGATCAAGGTCAGGACGTTCTTCTCTGTCGACTTTGATGCAAATGAAATGCTCATTCATCAATGCCGCAGCGGAGTCATCTTCGAAAGTTTCGCGCTCCATGACATGACACCAGTGGCAAGCGCTATAGCCGATGCTCACTAAGATAAGCTTGTTTTCCTTCTGTGCCTTTTCGATCACAGTCTCGCTCCAAGGGTGCCAATCGACAGGGTTGTGGGCGTGTTGAAGCAGGTACGGACTGCTTTCATGAATGAGGGCGTTGGTATGTTGCATTTTTGCTGCTTCGCAGGATGTAAACAAGAAAAGGATCGACAGGGTAATGTACCGCAGCCAATCCTTTCTATGAGGTAAATATGTTTTCAATTATTTTGGACGGCGGAATACGTATCGTGTGATAAAGATACCTTGTGAATTGCCAACGCTTGGACTTTGGACACCAGAGTTGATGTGCACCAAATCCCATCCATCAGCAATGTATTCATTCACACGACCAATAATTACAGCGTCGTTGTTGCTGATATTGCCGAAATTGATGCCAACCATGCTGTAGAAATTCTTAAGTTCTTTTTCCACAAGGGTGCCATTTTGATCGGTGGTCAACAATCGGGATCTGCCCAAACCGCCTGGTATGATCGACTCTACAGCTGAAATCTGCTTATAGTCATATACAACAGGACCCTGGCTACTGAACGCAAGAATGGAGGTTACGATAATC
>JANRAA010000124.1:0-19966 GCA_030728235.1 Flavobacteriales bacterium | reverse complement strand
CGATAATCCCTGCCGTGAGCAGGACAAGAATAAAGTTCAATGAATCTCTCATGTTTGAAAATTTCAGTCTGAGTTTTTCGTGCAATTCTTCAATCACCTTGGTTGAATGCCTAAATTTGAAGTAAAACCAGCAGCGATGTACAAGCGATTTATTTTCTTATTGATTGGGGTATTGTTGACATCTGTTTGCTACACTCAAGATGATATTGCCTTATCGATAGACAATATAAAAGTCAAAACAGAGGATGGAGAGTTTAGAGGAGGGTCGGTATTGGTGACTTTGCAGAAAAAGAAAACTATCCCTGTGATCTTATACAGCGGCAATGGAACGATGATTTCTGTGAAAATGCGCATTCGGTCGTATGTTTCTTCAAATCAGCACAAGGATGGTGGTATTCAAATACGAATGAGTTATTTTTGCACCCACGATGACCGCACGCGAACTGTGAAAGCAACGCGGGTGTTTTTTGCTGAGAGTTCAAAGCAATTTCAAGAAGAACAAACTTTTATTTTCGGCCGCGGATTGGAAAAATCCAGAGTCGATATTTCATATTTGGGGTCGATGCCCCGCTGATTTATATGTGGAAAGACGAGCAAATATTTAACCTGATTTCGCAAGAGAACAAGCGTCAGGTAGAAGGATTGGAAATGATTGCGTCAGAGAATTTTGTAAGCAATCAGGTGATGGAGGCCATGGGCTCGGTGCTCACGAATAAATATGCGGAAGGACTTCCAGGGAAACGCTATTACGGAGGTTGCGAAGTGGTAGACCAGGTTGAGCAGCTAGCCATTGATCGTGTATGCGAGTTGTTTGGTGCTTCATGGGCAAACGTGCAGCCTCACAGCGGAGCCAGCGCAAATGCGGCCGTCATGCTCGCCATTCTCAAACCAGGCGATGCCATTTTGGGGTTTGACTTGTCGCATGGCGGACACCTTACACATGGTTCTCCCGTGAACTACTCTGGTAAGCTTTACGATGCGCATTTTTATGGTGTAGAGCGTGAAACAGGTGTGGTAGATATGAACCGCGTTGCTGAGAAAGCAGCCGAGGTGAAGCCAAAAATGATCATCTGTGGTGCTTCGGCATATTCTCGCGATTGGGATTATGCAGCATTTAGAGCCATTGCAGATAAGCACGGTGCTATTTTGTTGGCCGATGTGTCGCATCCTGCTGGATTGATTGCTGCTGGTTTGTTGAACGACCCGATCAAGCATTGCCACGTGGTAACCACGACCACCCACAAGACGCTTCGCGGACCGCGTGGTGGATTGATAATGTGTGGACAAGATTTCGAAAATCCGTGGGGATATTCTACCCCAAAAGGAGTTATAAAAACGTTTACAGCTTTGCTGGATGCGGCGGTGTTTCCAGGCATGCAAGGTGGTCCGCTTGAGCACGTTATTGCTGCAAAGGCGGTAGCATTTGGTGAAGCTCTTCAGCCGTCATTCAAAACGTATTCAAAGCAGGTGATGACCAATGCCTCTGCCTTAGCAGATGCACTTGTAGGCAAGGGATATCAAATTATCTCAGGTGGCACCGATAACCATTGCATGCTGATTGATCTTCGCAACAAAGACATCACAGGAAAGGCGGCAGAACAAGCCTTGGTGAAAGCACACATCACCGTGAACAAGAACATGGTGCCTTTTGATACGCAATCTCCATTTACTACATCGGGAATTCGTATTGGGACACCTGCGCTAACAACCCGCGGATTGATTGAAAGCGACATGAACCAAATCAGCGAGTGGATTGATCGTGTTGTAACTGCGCCGAATGATGAATCGGTTATTCAGGCTGTTGGTAATGAAGTGAAAGCACGTATGAGTGGATTGCCCCTCTACGTGGCGTAAGACTTACTCGTTCCAATCGAATATTTCCTCAGGCGTTGTCGGACGGTTATCCTCATCGAGTGAGAAGCCTAACAAGTAACGATCTTCTGATGCTACTTTTCGCAATGGATTCAAAGCACCTTTCGGTTTTGAAATCAGGTTGATACGCTGAATTGTATTGTCTACAATGTATATCATTACGTCTGAACAGTCGGCCCGATTCAACCCCGTGGTTTTCATTTCATCACCGTTCTTTTCGGTCGTGTAGTAAATTGTTTGTCCGTTGCCGATGACATGTATTTTCTGCAGTTTATTTCCCGAGAAATACCCAATCAAATCGCGCCCTTTGATCTGATTCCACGCGCTATCGGCAGCTTCTGAGATGATAAAGGCTTGGTTGAAGATGTCCATGCGTTGTATCTTCCCATCAAACACGCGGATATCAATTTTCTCACCTGAGATCTGATTCCCATCCGACCACAAAACGGGTTTCCCAAACATCCGCAATAGCGAATCGGTTTCGTTGTAGTTCAACGAGTCGGATTTTCCTTGTAGGTCGGACTTGAAAAATTTGACATGGCGGTAGGCGCGAATGAGCGTTTTTCCGAGGCTGTCAGGCACCGCTCGCAATGTGTCGGCATGCAGAAAAAGGGTGTCGTCATCGAAATATTGCACCATCCGCGCAGCGCCAGTAACAAGCGATTTGTTTTGTATTTCGTCGTGCCATCCGTAATTACCATCGATGACATAACTGCTTGTGGTGTCGCGAATGAGCACATTGCCAAAGACTTCTCCAATGCCGGATTTGCCGCGGTAGTAAATGCTATCGCCGGCGAGAAACTGGCTACCAGAAGTAATGGTGGCTCCTTTGCGGAATTGGCATACTTCAGAAATGGTGTTGTACCAACCGTCGACACAATAAATGGAACTGTTGCGGGCAGTGATCCAGGTGGGTCCGAAGAAATACGCTACTTCACCTGATCCTGAGTACTTTAAGGTGTCGGATTTGACAGTGTACTCAGGGTTTTTCATGACCACCTTCTTGCGGAAATGGAAAAACTCAGTCTTTGAATCGTAGAACCCTTCTTGCGAAGTGAGCACGTTTCTGTTTTTGGTAGATACAATTTTTCCGCCATCGAAATAGCTGCCAACGCTGGTTTCGAAGTTGTAGTTTAAGACATCGGTAGTGAGGACAAGTTCTTTATCCATCAATCGGATGTTATTGCGCAGCCGACATTCTTTGGCGTTCCTTTCAAGGTAAAGGTTATCGCCAAAAACTCGGATAGAGTCGCCCTGTGTGATAGCGATGTTTCCAAAAGCTTCGAAGTCGCCGCTTGGGTAACGGTAGGCGGAGTCGCAGCGCATGAGTGCATTGCGGTATTTTAGTCTGACATCACCTACCAACCGATCTGCATCTACAATGTCGGGATCGGTTAGAATGGCGTTGGCGTTGAGGATTTCAACTTCCGCCTTTTCTTGGGCCGACCCAGGTAGGTAGCTGCAAAGCGCTATGAAAAGTAGTATGACAGCGGAGATTCTCATGCGCACTTGCGGATAAGAATCATGCCAAAACGCTTGTTCTGCGGATGGTTTGATTGCGGTCAGGACCAACAGAAACAACTGTGATAGGAACTTTCAATTCAGCTTCTAAATAGTCGATATAGTTGATCAATTCAGCAGGCAATTGCTCGGTAGAACGCATGCCCGTTAGATCTTGATGCCAGCCTGGCATTGAGATGTAGTGAGGCGTTACTTCATCGAGTTCAATGTCGTATGGCAAGTAATCGATAAGCTCACCCTGATGCATGTAGTGGGTGCATACGAGGACTTCTTCAAAAGCACTGAGGACATCAGCCTTGGTCATGATCAAGCGGGTAACACCGTTTATCATAATGGCGTATTTCAAAGCGGGTAGGTCTAGCCATCCGCATCTACGCGGACGACCCGTGGTTGCGCCGAATTCATGACCTTGAGCGCGGATAAGTTCACCCGTAGCATCATTTAACTCAGTAGGGAAGGGGCCGCTACCAACGCGTGTGCAGTAAGCCTTAAAAATCCCGAACACTTCGCCAATGCGGTTTGGAGCGATACCAAGACCTGTGCACGCTCCAGCAGCGATTGTGTTTGACGATGTAACGAACGGATATGAACCGAAGTCGATATCGAGCAATGAGCCTTGTGCACCTTCAGCCAAGATGTGTTTGCCTTCGCTCAAAGCGCGGTTCACATAATGTTCGCTATCGATGATGGTAAGAGAACGAAGAAATTCTATGCTCTCCATCCATTCTGGTTCGATTTCATCTAGGTTGTAGTCGAAGTCGTGGTGGCTGAGAATGCGTTTGTGTTTTTTTACAAGGGTATCGTACTTTTCTTGAAAGCGTGAACTTACGACATCACCCACGCGCAAACCATTGCGTCCTGTTTTGTCCATGTAAGTTGGACCAATTCCTTTCAACGTTGAACCAATTTTGTTTGATCCTTTCTCTTGTTCTGAGGCGGCATCGAGCAAACGGTGTGTAGGCAGAATGAGGTGAGCACGGCGAGAAATCAACAGTTGTTTGTAGATGTCGACGCCACGTTCTTGCAATGCAATCAATTCTCTTTTGAAAATGATGGGATCTATCACTACGCCGTTTCCGACGATGTTTAATTTATCGTTGTGGAAAATCCCAGAAGGAATGGTGTGCAACACGTGCTTACGTCCTTCAAATTCAAGAGTGTGTCCAGCGTTTGGTCCGCCTTGAAAGCGAGCAATCACATCGTAATCAGGGGTGATAACATCAACGATTTTACCTTTCCCTTCATCGCCCCATTGGAGCCCAAGTAGGATATCTACCTTCATGTTCAGTTTAGAAATTGAATTCCGTCGTCGATGCTTTTCTGAACTGAAAGAACAGCATTCAGACGGATTATATTGAGCAATTCAGATACTTTTTCAGGCACACGTGTAAACACAACTTGCGCTGAATGATCATTTATTTTCTTTATCAGTCCCACCAGCAAATTTATACCGCTGCTATTGATCAGACGTAAACCACCAAGGTCAATGATGAATTTTCGATTTCCTTGAGAGAGCTGATTCTCGACGTAAACTACGAGGTCATCGTACGAATCATTTTCGATCATTTTGCCTTTTAGCTCAAGCACTGTGCACTCTTGTTCAGAGCGTGATGTGAATCGTTCTTCAGTCATCCGATTTTCGTTTTTGAGCGTAGAAATTCAAAGAATGATGCATGATCTCGATTTTAAAAATGTCTTCTAAAGTCGCTTTGATCTGCTGTATGCGTGGGTCGCAAAACTCCAACACCTCGCCTGTATCGGTCAAGATGATGTGATCGTGTTGCTTGTTTTGATGCGATTTTTCGAACTGGGCAAGGTTCTTTCCAAATTGGTGTTTTCTAACCAAATTGCACGAAAGCAATAGTTCGATGGTGTTGTACAAGGTAGCTCTCGAGACACGGTAGTTTTTATTCTTCATCATCACATACAGCGATTCGATGTCGAAATGTCCGTCGAAAGAGTAGATTTCCTTGAGTATGGCGAAGCGTTCGGGTGTTTTCCGATGGCCATGTTTTTCCAAATAGGCCGAAAAGATGTCCCTGACGATGTCCTGAAGATCCTCCTGCATGGGGTTGTGCCTCGCTAGAACGAAGTGACAAAACTAATCAATTATGTGCGATACATTGCTACTTGTGGATAATCTCATGAGTTTTCTGTCGACTCGCTTCTTTCTACCGTCAGCACGCCGTTTACATTTCTCAATTTATCCATCAAAGTATTAAGGTGGGCGGTGTCTAGAACCAGCACCCGCACTTGTCCTTCGAAAATGCCGTCGTTCGACTCAAACGAAATTGCCTTCATGTTTACGTTCATATCGGCCGAAATGATGTTCGTGATTTTATGAACAAGTCCGACGTCGTCGATACCGGTGAAATGGACACCCACTTCAAACTGCAGCATTTCTTTTCCTGCCCAGCGCGCTTTTATCACGCGGTAAGCGTAATTTGAGAGCAGTTGCGTGGCATTTGGACAGTTGATGCGGTGAATTTTGATTTCGCCATTCACGGTAACGAATCCGAAAACGTCGTCACCTGGAATGGGGTTGCAACACCGCGCGAGGGTGAAGTCCATCTTTTGGTTTTCGTCACCAATCAAGAGTGTTTCCGACTTCCCTGGGGCTGTAGAGATCTGCTTTATAGGCGCTTCTTCTTTCACAGGAACTACCGCCTTGTCGAATGAAATGCGTCCGTTTTCTACTGAAAATCCTTTCAGTTTCTTCAGATCAATTCTGCCTTTGGCGATTTGGTAATACAGCTCTGTTGCTGAGTCGAGGTTGAAATGGCGTTCGAGCTCGGTGATGTTCACGCTCAAGAACGATACGTTCAAACTATTGAATTTTCTTCTGAGGATGTCTTTTCCTTCAGAGGCGATTTGGCGACGTTCTTCTTTAAGAGCCTGCTTGATTTTTTGCTTGGCACTGGCGGTTACAACGAAGTTCAGCCAATCGGTTTTCGGCGTTTGCTTTTTCGAAAGAATGATCTCTACCTGATCTCCGCTTTTCAATTCGTAACTGAGCGGAACGAGGCGATGGTTGACCTTTGCTCCAATGCACTGACTGCCTACTTGCGAGTGAATGCGAAAAGCGAAGTCAAGCGCTGTAGAGCCTTTCGGGAGTGTTTTCAGATCTCCGTTTGGAGTGAAGATGTATATCTCTTCAGAAAACAAATTCAATTTAAAATCATCGATGAACGAAAGGGCATCGTCATCATTGCTTTCAAGCACATCGCGGATTTGTGCCAACCACTCATCGAGGTTGTTTTCTGCTGCTTCGTTGGTCGATTTGTATTTCCAGTGCGCAGCGAATCCTTTTTCAGCGATGTCGTCCATCCGCTTGCTGCGGATTTGAACTTCTACCCATTTTCCTGTCGGACTCATCACCGTGGTGTGCAGCGATTCATACCCTGTTCCTTTTGGAATGGATATCCAGTCGCGCAAACGGTCGGGGTTGGGTTGATAGAAGTCGGTTACAATTGAATACACTTTCCACGCATCTGCTTTTTCTTTCTCAACGGGTGTTTCGATGATGATGCGAATGGCAAAAACGTCGTAGATATCTTCAAACCGCACTTTCTTTTTGTACATCTTGTTCCAAATGGAAAAGATACTTTTGGTGCGGCCTTTTATTTCAAACTTGAACTGTTCACCTTCCAAAGCTTTTTGAAGTGGGACGATGAACTTATTGATGAAGCGTGTTCGAACGGCTTTTGTCTTTTCTAGTCGGTCGGTAATTTCTTGATACTGCTCTGGTTCGGTGTACTTTAACGCGAGGTCTTCGAGCTCTGTTTTGATGTTGTACAACCCAAGGCGGTGAGCAAGGGGTGCGTACATGAAAAGCGTTTCACTTGCAATCTTCAATTGCTTTTCTCGCTTCATGTGATCGAGGGTGCGCATGTTGTGCAAGCGGTCGGCAATCTTGATCAAGATAACTCTCACGTCATCGCTCAAGGTCAAGAGCATCTTGCGGAAGTTCTCAGCCTGGTTCGATGAAGATTGATCGAAGACACCACTGATCTTGGTGAGTCCGTCGATGATCATGCGCTCCTTTGAACCAAAAAGGTTGCTGATGTCGTCGAGGGTGATGTAGGTGTCTTCAACGGTGTCGTGCAGCAAGGCACAAACGATAGATGTAGTATCTAATCCTATCTCTTCAGCACAAATTCGTGCTACTGCGATTGGATGGTATATGTATGGTTCTCCAGACTTTCGGCGCATGTCTTTGTGCGCTTCAAGGGAAACGTCGAATGCTTTTCGAATACGTCGCTTATCTTGGGTTGATTTCGATCTGTGCGCAGCACGAAGCAATCCGCTGTAGCGACGAAGTATTTCTTTTTTCTCGACTTCAGGGTCGATGACGTATGGTTCCATTTAGCTCAGTGCTGGTAGAATTTTAGCTTTTGCTTCCCCGAATCCTATGCGGGTTTGTCCGTTGCTGGCTTGACCGGTTACAATAACCGTATCGCCATCTTGTAAAAATTTTCTTTCGTCACCATCCGCGAGAGCGATGGTTTTTGTCCCTTGCCAAGAAAGCTCCAACATTGATCCGTAGCTTCCTGGCTCTTTACCGCTGATGGTGCCACTCGCCATGACGTCGCCGCCTCTTACGTTGCAACCGTTGATGGTGTGGTGTGCCAATTGCTGGCTCTGGTTCCAGTACATGTAGCGGAAGTTGGAGTTGCAAATGGTGGTCGGTTGTTTTCCTTCTGGAGCGATGGCAACCTGCAAATCGATGTTGTAGTTTTTCATTCCCTCGTATTGTAAATAGGGCAAAACAGCGGGGTCTTGGGCTGGGCCTTGTACTTTAAACGGCTCCAAGGCATCGAGTGTTACCACCCAAGGCGACATGGTTGAAATGAAGTTTTTCGCAAGGAAGGGTCCGAGGGGAACGTACTCCCATTTTTGTATGTCGCGCGCACTCCAATCGTTGAAAAGGGTCATTCCGAAGATGTAATTCTCGGCCTCTTCGGTGCTTATCGACTGACCGAGGGGCTTGCCAGGGTATGTGATAAACGCCATTTCCAATTCGAAGTCGAGCAATCTTGATGGACCAAACACGGGTTCTGTAGCACCTGCTGGCATGGTTTGTCCTTTCGGTCTGTGGAAATCAACTCCAGAAACGGCGATGGATGATGAACGTCCGTGATATCCCACTGGCAAATGCTTCCAATTGGGCATCAGGGCGTTTTCTGGGTCGCGGAACATCATGCCGACATTGCGGGCGTGCTCGATGCTGCTGTAGAAATCTGTGTAGTCTCCAATTTCAACGGGTAAGAGCATTTGCACGTCGCTCATTTTTATGAGTACTTGATTTACGTGATGCTCCTTGTTTTTGAGGTCAGGAACGTCTGATCTCAGCAGTTTGCTTATGCGATTGCGCAGTTCCCGGGTGGCTTTTTTTCCGCGGTTGATTATTTTGTTCAGTGAAGCGCTATGGAAGTCGGATTGCTCGAACGGCAGGTTTTCCATGTAACCTAGCACATGCAGCGTTTTTAAATCTACAATATGATCGCCAATGGCCACTCCAACGCGAGGAGATAGCTGTGCGGTTTTAAAGACACCAAAAGGTAGATTTTGAATTGGGAAATCACTGTTTTCAGGAATGTCTACCCAAGAACGTATATTCGGGTCGTTGGCTGCGATCATAATGTAATTGCTTTGTTGCAAATGTACTAATGTGTAAATAAAAGGTGAATATTGTTTTTCACCATGAAAAGTCGATTTTTGACGAGTCGATTGTGAGTAAAATGAGTTCGGTGAAAGCGCTTGTGAAATATGCGAAAATTAAATCGTTGGTGGTAGCGACATTGCTCGGAATGGGTTTGTTTCATTTCGTGTGCGTCTTGATTTACACTTTACCCAATGATTTTTTGCCTGAAACAGCATTGGAGATAAGTAGCGCTTACGTTAATCCTGTTTTTCACCAAGGCTGGCAGTTGTTTGCTCCGGATGTAGTAAAAGATCAGTTCGAATCGCGCATACGCTATCAATTGAACGGTGCTTGGACTGACTGGGAAGATGCTGAAGCCATTCCTGGATTGAATTGGAATACGCGGGTACAAAACATGTCGCAAAAATACCTGCAGGTGCTTGGCGGTGATTTGAGGAAGAATTTGACTTTTACCGACGGGCAGCCCAATTATGATTTGATTCTGACATATCGTCCTTACAATCAGTGGTTGTATTACTCTGTGAAACGACTTGAGTATGTGCTCGGTGCGCAACCAGAAAGTGTTCAAATAGAGCTTTCAGTATTGCCAACCAACGGTTGGGATGGTGATTCGTTGCCCAATAGGTCGTTCGTGTTTCCAGTTTTCAATGTTTTAGAAAACCGTCATGTGGAGTAGAGTAGAGGGCGCCATAGCAGACAAGGTGCATCGTCCTGCAACGATTTGGGTGTTCCAGAAGGTTATCTACACATGGATGTTGCTGCATGCGCTGTATTTATTGCCGTTGCATACAATCTTGTGGGGGCACGCGGCATGGCAAATGCCAACCGTAGTTGATGCGGGCTTTGTAGCGAATATGGTATTTTGGCTGAACTACCACCCTGAACATGGGGATTTGGTGTGGTGGGTATATGTTGTGGCGGTAGCTGTGTCGCTATCCGGTTTTTTGGGTGTTGCACCGCGTGTGTTGGTGTTTGTGTGCGGACAACTCATGCTATACAGCGCCAATTATGTATTCAACTCCGGATTTTATTTGATGCAGTTCTTTGGGTTTTTCCTGATAGCCGCATCACCAGATGCACGTCATTGGTTCCGTATTTCCCTCACCAATTTGGGGTTTTGGGCTTGTCGCTTGCAATTCGTTTTGGTGTATGCTGAAGCTGCTTTTTTTAAATGGCGCGGCACCACATGGCTAACTGGCAGTGCGATGTTTTATGCTGCTCATTTGGACCATTTTGTTCGAAAACCGGTCGCCGATTTCTTGTCAGAAAATCGCATTTTGTCAATTGTGCTGACTTACAGCGCACTTGCATACCAAACCGCTTTTCCCATCCTTGTTTGGTTTAAAAAATTGCGACTGCCTTTGCTGCTGGTGGGCATTGGCTTTCATGGATTTATAGCCATAGGAATGACATTGCCAGAGTTCGGACTAGCGATGATAGCCGGGTATACCCTCTTTATTAAAGAAGAAAAGGCGTTGAAAATTGTAAGAAAACTGAAAGTGAAAAAATTCGAAACTGTTAGAACAGTGCCTCAATGATCTTTTCAACTGAATATCCTTCTGCCTCAGCTTTGTAGTTGCGAACGATACGGTGTCGGAGAATCGGAAGAGCCACTTGCTGCACGTCTTCAATGTCTGGACTGTATTTACCGTTCAAAGCAGCATTGCATTTCGCTCCAATGATGAGGTATTGAGAAGCACGGGGCCCTGCTCCCCACGAAAGGAAGTTGTTTACCATTTCTGGCGCATGCTCACGTCCTGGTCGGGTTTTAGAGGCCAGCTTCACAGCATATTCCACAACGTTATCTGCCACAGGCATCTTGCGAATCAATTGCTGGAAAAACATAATTTGCTCACCATCGATAATTGGATTTATCGAAGCTTTGCTATTTCCTGTGGTGCTTTTAACCACAGCTAATTCTTCAGCGTAGGTAGGATAGTCGACCCAAATATTGAACATGAAGCGATCGAGCTGCGCTTCTGGAAGCGGATACGTACCTTCTTGCTCAATTGGGTTTTGCGTTGCCAAAACGAAGAAAGGAGCAGGCAGTGGATAGCGTTTTCCAGCTGTTGTAACTGCGCGTTCTTGCATCGCCTCGAGCAATGCTGATTGCGTTTTTGGAGGAGTACGGTTTATCTCATCCGCCAAAATGATATTTGAGAAAAGCGGACCTTTGATGAATTTGAATTGACGACTTTCATCTAGAATTTCAGATCCGATGATGTCAGAAGGCATCAAATCGGGAGTGAACTGAATACGATTAAAGCTCAAACCAAGTGCTTCTGCGATGGTATTGACCAACAAAGTCTTCGCTAACCCGGGCACCCCAACCAACAAACTATGTCCGTTTCCGAAAATACTGATGATCACTTGGCGTATGACTTCGTCTTGTCCGACGATTACTTTGCCTATTTCCTGCGTTAGTTTTTTATAGTCATCTCGAAGGTGATCGAGGGCTTCAGCGTCTGACTTGTAATTTGGTAGTGCCATAGGATTTTTAAACGATGGTGTGAAAATAGCGATTCTTCTTGGTGATTACAGATTTGATTTCACCCAAGGGAACTGGAATTCACAATCTTTATATTCATCGTTGACTTTAACGTAGGTTAGCGTAATTCGTTTCTGTACCCATTTATTAAATGACTCGGCGCGCATTTTTGCTTCTGCTTGTTGCTTAAAGAGCAGGTAGTCGTCGGTCATATTCGCTTTGTGGGCAGCTGTTCTTGCATCGAGGCGCAATATCACGTAGTAGGGCGTTCCGCTTGGAGTTTCGAGAGATATAGGCTGTGAAATTTCACCCACCTTCAGCTTGTCTAAAACGAAAAATACATTGCGGTCGAGGTTGTCGACGTTGTGCCGCAAGCCACCTTCTTGGTAGTTGGTTACTTTTCCTCCCTGGTTGCGGGTGTCGTCATCGGTTGAATAGCGCAAGGCAGCTTTATAAAAGCTGATGCTATCATTTTGAATCGCCAAGGTAATGCTGTCGAGTTTTGCTGATGCAGCTACCAAATCGTACTCGTTGACTTTAGGTGAGAAGAGGACGTGGCATGAGGAGAACACCTCACCACGTTTTTCAGTAACCTTTACGAAGTGGTAACCAAAGTCGCTTTCAAAAACAGGTGAATACTCGCCTTCTTTCGTCGATTGAACTGCCGCTTCATACTCAGGAACAAAGGCCCCTTTGCGCACATTCTCATAGCATCCCCCTTTGTACTTTGATCCCGGGTCGTCAGAAAAACGAAGGGCAGCTATGGTCATGGTCATTTTGCCGGTTGTTACCAATGTTCGCACTGAGTCAGCGATTGCGCGAATGCGTGCTTTTTCGATTTCAGTGGGCTTGGGCTCAATAACCAATTGGCTGTATTGTATTTCTTCGCTTATGAGCGGAATGCTGTCTTTGGGTATGCTTTCATAGAAATTGCGCACCTCTTTCGGGGTAGCTGTTACTTTATTGTCTAGAGAGTAGCGCATGCGTTCAACAAGCAGTTGCTCTTTAATGGGGTCGTGAAATTCTGCTTTCCACTGAGCGATAGACTTGCCGTATTCTTTTTCAAAAGCCTCAACGGTTCCGAACATCTGAAGGAAATAACTCAATCGATTTTCGATTTGTGCTTGAATTTCAGCTTCTGACACTTCCAAACTGTCGACTTTGGCTTGGTTCAGCAGTAGCTTTTGAAAAAGCAATTGCTCAACTGCCGAGCAAACGTCATCTGATGATGGGTCAGTGCCTTGCATTTTCATTTGGAGCACATCGCCTTCGAGTTCGCTTTGAAGCATGATTTCACCGCCAACAACACCAATGATGCGTTCAATTACTTCTCCTTGCGGCTGCGCCCACGTTATCAGGCTCAAGAATGTACCTATGACGGCCAATATATGCTTCATTCGTACAGTTTTTCAATGTTTTTATTCGCCATTGCGCTGCGGAAGAGGTCTTCACGCATTTTCACCAACAACTCTTTCTTTCGGCGGTTTAGAATCAAATCACGCACTTGGTTCTTAACCAAGTCTAACGGTGATATATTGTCTTTGTATTGGACATCCAAAACCTTAATGAAATAGATCTTATCGCCCTTTTCAAACTCTGCCTTTCGTGTATGACGAAGAAAACCTTCAATATCATACAATTCCAGTGGGAATTTTGTCAAGAGTTCTTCTACATACATCCATTCGTCTACATTCACATAGTACGCCGCTCCGTTGTCTACACAAAACTGCTCTAGTGCAACAAGGTCAGAAGCCAAAGAGCTGTCGAACAATTTCCTGAACTTTTTGAGCTTGGTGGTTTGCTTGTCTACGATGCAGAACTTAACCTTTACAATGTAGTCTTTCAGTGTGAAAATGTCTTGATTTTCAGCATAAAAAGACTCCAATTCAGCACTCGAAATTGTAGTGTCTAGGCGTTGTTGTACAAAAGAGTTCTCGTAAGCATAGGTCAGCAAAGTGCGGCGATATCTTTCAAGTTCATCGGCAAATTGCTTTTCAGACTCGGGCAGGGCCGCCTCGGCTTGATGCAACAACACTTGTTCTTTCAGCCAGTCGTTGATATAACGTTCGGCCAATAGTGCGCTATCTTCAGGCGTTGCTATGTCAGGCACAATTGCTGAAATTTCATCCCATAACAGTTCGTGGTTATAGGCTTTTGCTGCAACATTCGGGTTGGTTAATTCGGCTTGCTCGCCGGATGTTGAACACGATGTCAGCAATACAAAAACAGCAAGATACCTGGCCAGAATCATTTAATGCTATAAAGTACGTCGCGGTTTACGCTGAAGTTATACTTCGAACGCAGTGCCTTGATCCATTCTTTTTCTAAATAGCTCTGATACTCAGCGGTGATCATCCCTTTCGCTTCATCCAATTTCTTTTCAGTAGCTGGTATTACTTCTTGCACTTGAACGATGGTTGTTTGGCCTTTGTCAGCAACGGTTGATACCGCTCCTTGTTTCCAAGTAGCCTTGTCTAAAACGGTGTTGTCACCTTTCTCCCACGTGCCTTCTTCGAGCGTTACATTCAAGTTTGAGTCTTTGTTCAGCTCTTCTTTTACTTCTTGAGGAGTCTTTCCTTTTGCAAGCAGCTTAGTGACTTTCTTCGCCATGTCGTCATTCACACAAGTAAAGGTTGCTGCTGTTGCGCGCTCTTTCCACATGAATTCTTGTTTGTGCGATTGGTAAAATTCTTCAAGACCAAGGGTGTCTTTCACTGCTTTCGACCAAACCTTTCTGTCGGTCAATTCAAACAACAAGATTCCGTCGTTGTACTCGTTCATGAGCAATCTGAAATCGTTGTATTTCGATTCCAATTTGCTGTCTTCATAATCGATAAGTTCTTTGTCGATGTACTCGTTCAATTGCTCATCAACCACTTCTCTGCCTGTTAGGTCGCGGCGACGCACTTTGCTACCGATGAGGTAATCGTAGAACTGGCGAGAAGTATATGCTTTACCATCGATGCTGAACAATTCTTTGTTCAACTTCTTCAGTTTCTTAACCGTGATAGAATTGGTGTTTACAAATGCGCTGTCGTGGTCAGCTGCTTTGTAAATTGGCTTCAACGATTTTGAATTGACGGTGGTTCCATATTGCTTGCGCAGCTTTGTCAGGAAAGATGATTTTGTAAGTTCAGCGCGTGAGTCACGGCTTACTTTTTTACGCAATTCAGGTTCGCTTTCATCGTATGAAGCAACAGGGCGATATTCAAGACGTTTAACGATATGCCAACCGTAAGATGATTTGAATGGCTCGGTAATTTCACCATCCGCTTTTAGCGCAAACGATGCATTTTCGAATTCTTCAACCATTTTCCCTGTTCCGAACCAAGGCAGTTCACCTCCGTTTTTCGCGGTGCTGGCGTCTTGAGAGAAGCGCATTGCCATTTCACTAAAATCGCTTCCCTCTTGAAGTTTCTGGTAAATCTCACGCACCTTGCTTTCTGCTTCAGCAATGCTGGCAGGGTCTTGTGAGTTTTGACTGCGCACCATGATGTGAGCAACCTTTATTTCGCCTCTCGCGGCTCTACGATCAAGGGTTTTTACAATGTGGTAGCCATATCGTGTTCTGATAGGCATCGAAATCTCACCCACTGGCGTGTTAAAGGCTGCACTTTCAAATGGGTAAACCATTTGAAAAGCAGAAAAATAACCCAAATCGCCACCGTTATCACGTACTGATGGATCATCAGAACCACCCTTTGAGCGTGCTACATCAGCAAATCCTTCACCTGCAAGTATGCGTTCGCGAAGTTTCAAGGCGCGGTTGTAAGCTTTCAAGGTGTCTTCTGGACGAGCATTTTGATCGACTTTGATCAGAATGTGGGTTGCTTTAACTTCAGTGCTGCTTCTGTCGTATGCCTCACGCACCAGTTCGTCGAGCAAATCATTGTCGATGAGGTACGGGCGAGCCAATTGCTTGCGGTATCCTTTTAATTCGCGCTTGAAAGCGTCGTTGGTGTCGAGGCCTTCTTCGCGTGCTTCGCGGACTTTCAATTTAAAGTTGATGAACAACTCCATGTATTCATCAAGCGAAGCTTGGGTGACAACAGTGTCGCGGTTATTTTTTTTGAAGATGCTTTCAAAATCATCGCGACTAACTTTCTCGTTTTCAACGGTCAATACGGTACCGGTTCCCGGTTGGGCAATTACATTTAACGTTGAGAACGTTAGCACTAGGGCAGCAATACAACTGAAAATACGGAACATACTAAAGGTGATTTAAGTTTTGGGGTGCTAAAGGTAAACAATTGATATTAGTTAACACACTGCTATCGAATACTGTAGTTAGGAGCCTCACGGGTGATGAATACGTCGTGTGGGTGGCTTTCTTTGATTCCTGAATTGGTGATGCGTATAAACTTAGCTTCCTGCAATGTTTTGATATCGGGAGCGCCACAATAACCCATTCCAGCTCGCAATCCACCAACAATTTGATACATCACTTCACGTGTTGTGCCTTTGTAAGGCACACGGCCTGAAATGCCTTCTGGAACTAACTTTTTAATATCGTCTTCAGCATCTTGGAAGTAGCGGTCTTTCGAGCCTTTTTGCATGGCTTCGAGCGACCCCATGCCACGGTATGACTTGAATCGACGTCCTTCGTAAATGATTGTCTCACCTGGAGATTCTTCAACTCCTGCAAGCATAGAACCTACCATGATGGTGTTGGCTCCACCTGCAATGGCTTTCACGATATCGCCGGTGAAACGAATTCCACCATCAGCGATCACCGGAACTCCTGTTCCAGCAAGTGCTTCTGCTACTTCCATTACGGCGGTTAGCTGAGGTACACCAACTCCGGCGATTACGCGGGTTGTGCAAATAGAACCAGGGCCTATACCAACTTTTACTCCGTCAGCACCGTGATCTACAAGTGCTTTAGCAGCAGCGGCGGTAGCTATATTACCGCAAATGATATCGATTTCTGGGAAGGTAGATTTTACTTTTCTCAAAGTGTCTAAAACACCTCGGCTATGTCCGTGGGCAGTGTCTATAATCATGGCATCAACACCTGCTGCAACCAGCGCTTCAGCGCGTTCCATGGTGTCTCCAGTAACACCAATGGCTGCAGCTACACGCAAACGACCAAATTGATCTTTGCACGCCATTGGGTATTCTTTGAGTTTGATGATGTCGCGATACGTTATTAGGCCAACCAATTTGTTCGTTGCATCTACAACAGGCAGTTTTTCAATTTTGTGGCTTTGAAGAATGGCCTCTGCCATGGCAAGGTCAGTGCCTTCAGTGGCTTTCACGATGTTTTGGCTGGTCATTACCTCAGTAATGGGGCGAGACAAGTTTTTCTCAAAGCGCAAGTCTCTGTTCGTCACTATCCCAACTAAAATACCGTTGTCATCGATGACGGGTATGCCACCGATTTTATTTTCTGCCATTTGCTGCAAAGCATCTCCAACAAGCGCGTTTTCATGCAACGTTACTGGATCTTGGATCATGCCGCTTTCAGAACGCTTTACTTTTCTGACTTCGTTCGCTTGTTCGCGAATGGACATGTTTTTATGTATCACACCTATTCCACCTTCCCGAGCCATGGCTATGGCCATGATTGACTCTGTTACAGTGTCCATTGCGGCCGAAACCACAGGCGTATTGAGCATTATGTTTCGGGAAAAACGTGAAGCTGTAGATACATCCCGCGGTAAAATTTGAGAATAAGCGGGTATGAGCAGCACGTCGTCGTAGGTTAAACCTTCACCGACGATTTTATCGCTTGCGTTAAATGCCATTTGAATAGTTACATGAATGAGCGCGCAAAGGTATCAAAAAATGACGGCTTATGCACGATTAATCGATTCCTGAAATTAGAAGAGTCAGGGTGCCTCTTTCTTCGAAAATTCTACCAGCTCCGTCAGACACAGAAATGAAGTATGCATAGAGTCCTTCAGGAACAAGTTCCCCATTGTATGTGCCATCCCATCCTTGCGCAATGTCATCGGATTGAAAGATAACTCCACCCCAACGGCTGTATATCTCCATTTTGTAATTATCGAAATCAGCAAAGGAAATTACGGGGAGAAAAATATTGTTGTATCCATTCACAACAAAGGCATTCGGAATCCAAATCACGGGTTCCTGCGTTAAGCAGATTTCGTTTGAGATGGATGCGTCTGGAAACGAGAATGTGTTCGGGTTTTCTAATGCTACAATGGTATAGCAAAACTCACCTTCGGTGTACAATAGTGAGCTTACATCGTCTTCAAAAAAACCAACACCAGCAGGCATGGTAGTTACTAGACTTGGGAATGCCTCTCCGTCAATACGTCTAAACACTTGGTATTCGTCAACTCCTTGATCCCAATCTTCATAGTTGGTCCAAAAAACGGTGTTTACCAATCGGTGGGTGTTCGCTAAACCAGAGGCCAGAATCGTTTTACCAATGTTGGATGTTGCAATTGAATCGCCGCAGTTGTTGGTAACAAGGACGCGGTATGTGTAGCTTTCTTCGCTTGTGTCGACGTCGTTATCGAAGAAAATAATTTCGTTGGAAGCAACCTGAGTTGACTGTGCAATCGGTTCGTAGGTGTTGAAATTTTTGTCTAAACGCTGCAACTCGTAGGTGTGTGGATTTGTGACGGTTGGGTCGAGCTTTACCTTTATTTCAACTTCGGTTTCTGAGTTGACCGTTGCGTGACTGATATACGTGAATTGAGGAGGGGTAGGATAGGCGAGTGTGAGCAGTCTTGTATTGCTGCCAGCAGTATAAGGTAAACCAGATGCAAATGCTTCAACACGGTAGTACATCGTGGAACCCAAAGGGGCATTTTGATGCGTGTAGGTAGTGATGTCGCCCGGAATAGTTGCAAGAAGATAGCTTGGGTTGAAGATGCCGCTGCCAGGAATTACTTCTTCACGGGCATAAACGTTGTAGTGATCCACACCGTTTGGCCATCCTTCAAATGGTAACCAGTTTAGATTGACAAAATCAGTGCAGCTGGCCCATTGCGTTGCGAGAAAAACGGTGTTTGTGCAGGTGAGATTCGCAGCGCCTGGATCGGGTTGTCCTGCTGTAAAACAACCGTCAAATGCGGCAATGTTGTAATTTTCAGGGAACACATCGGCCATGGAGTTGGGGTTGGTCCATGACGTTATGTTCGGGTCGAAAATGGTCTGAATGGGTGTTGCATTTAATCCTGAGACACAGAGATAAACGATGTATCCCGCTACATCAGGCTGAGCAGGTGGAGCCCATGAAATGGTGGCGTTGTTTGTTAAGCTATCGACATCGACACTTGTAATAACAGGCGCTGTAGGGTCTATTTGATCTGAGAAGGCGCCGCCATCGATGTTCGAGAAGCTGTTACACAATCCACCAGTAGTATGTCTGATCTGAAAATTCAATACCCCTGCACAAATGTTTACTTCATAATTGTAGAGGTTATTGCCCGGTGCATACGGTAAAGTTTCGATGATTGACCAGGTGCCGGCCGGATACTCCATGAAAATGGTAAAGTCACCACCAATAGCAGCCGGGTCTGTAATGAAAGGAAAGTTCCAAGAAAGCTCAACGATGCCAGGGGTGACGGCCGCACTGGCCGATAAGTTCATGTTGCAAATGATTTCTGACGGACCGGAAGTAGGGTTGGCGCCTGTTGCATCTGTTTGTAGGAAAAAGCAAAATGTACCTGTGTTTCCGTTGTAACCTGGAATGGTGTAGCTGGTAGTGTTGTAATTGGTAATGGTGGTGATGAGGGAAGAGGCGCCGGTTCCGACGTTGTATTCATACAATTCATATCCAGCGAAAATACCTCCTGGGTCGGCTGGTTGGCTCCAGGTTAGGGTGATAGCACCGGCAGCATTCACTGAGGTGCACGCAACTACAGGTGCTGACAACTGCCCCATAGCAATGGTGGTGACCAAGGTCAAACACAGTGAAATAACTAATTTGGCGATACCGTTTTCCATTTTCTCCTCTACAAAATTAAGCATCCTTCCCCATAACGGTGGTATTTCGATACTATTTTACGCGTTACTTATTGAAAAACAACGAAAAGACTCATTTGGTTGCCTTGAAATCGAAATATCCACCGAGTTTTTGTCCGCCCAGATTTTCGTACTCGCTCAAAATATTTCGCACAATTTCTCCCGCAGGCAGTATTTCACGAATTGAGGCGCTGACTTGTCCAATTTCCAATTCTCCTTCGTTGAGGTCGCCCTCGAACATACCCAGTTTGGCCCTTCCTTTTCCAAGCAATGCTGCCAGCTCATCTTTGTTAGCTTGGTGGGAATAGGCGGTCATGATTTTTTGATAGAATTCATTTTTCAGCAAACGCACAGGTGTCAACTCTTTCAACGTCAACTCCGTCTCGCCTTCGTTGGCGGTTACAATGGCTTGTTTGAACTTCTCATGCGCCGACGATTCTGCACTGGCAACAAAGCGAGAACCGATTTGCACTCCCTCT
>JANRAA010000123.1 GCA_030728235.1 Flavobacteriales bacterium | reverse complement strand
AGGGGCTACTACCCCATTTACACTTTATCATTTTGGCGTTTTCCCAATCTATTTTCTCCCGGCAAACTTGATTGCCGTGCCCCTTGGAACAGTGCTTATGTATTCGATTCTCGTTATGTTAATTCCGGATCCTTCAGGATACATTCATGCTTTGGTAGGTTATACCGCAGAGCACATCGGACTGCTGCTGCTGACCATGGCGAACATCTTCGCGCACCTTCCATTCGCACAAATACAAATCACCGAATGGGGAATCGTCAACTCAGTGCTTGTTGGTATTGGGTTTCTGGTTGCCCTTACTTCGACAAAAAACTCACCGTTGCGGTTTGCAAGTGCTTGTTTTATTGTCATCATTGGATTGACTTTCAAACGGCACTACCAGCAGGAAAGTCTCGTGTTTTTCAGTGATAAAAAACGAAGTATAGGCATAGAAACAACCGATTTTGCAGTTGTAATCGGACAAACCAAGAAGCTACCTTTTGAACTTCAGGGTTGGGCCACTCGGCAACAAGCCACGTATTTTGCCATCGTCAGCGACACACTTCTCATATCTCCTGAATTAGTAGTGGCCAGAAAAGGCAATCAACAATTCTCCAATTTCGCATGCGTAACGAATCAAATAACTGAGACAAAAAAATATCCCATTGCAGTGTGCGAATGGGATACTTCTATATTTCCAGGAATTCGAATTACTTCTGAGTGCAGTCAAGATGTATGGCATCCAAGCAACGGAGCCTATACGCTTTCTCCTAACTGAGTTGAAAAAGCTGACGGATGGTGCAGTCTACATATGAGTTCCATTTTTCAATTTCGCTAATCGGACGAATAGCATCAACCCGATTGTCGTTCTTAGAGTATATGGCCTCAACGAAGAAATCCTCCAAAGCATAGATGCACAAAATGTACGCACCGTCTACAAGACGTTGTCCGAGACATGTGCCATTATCCCACAGATAATTTGTACGTTCATCGATCGGTAACCGACCAAATTCATTGATATTCATACGTGTCTGTTTAGCTTTCATTCCTGCTTCACAGCTAACTTCCCAGACACGTTTACGACACGAAAAGAAAAAGGGTTACATCAAGCCACTAGGTCGTGGCTTGGATAAAAAAACTTTTCCAAGATGAACGGCAGATTGATATATTCTTGACGTTTACTGATCAATGCCATGGCACCCATCATCTCAGCTTCTGCCCTGGTGGCACGATCGTCGTCAGACGTCAAAAATGCGAAAGGTACATCTGTATAACACTTGCGCATGAGTTTCAATGTATCAAAACCAGAAAGTCCGTTTAGTTCTACCTCCGATAAAACGAGATCAAAACGCTGCTTCCCCATGCGATCCAATCCTTCCTTTCCATCGTGAGCTACGTATACTGAGTGACCGTAGTTTGAGAGAAACTTTGCGGTTAGTGCCGATGTGATAACATCAGAGTCGATGATTAGAATGCTTTTCATAGGGCGATCTTTGTTAATCAAAGCTATCTTTGTAATCCTGTTTTTCATGTAGGATGCATCACTACCTCTATCGTAAGATTCCTCCTACACTATTTATAAGCTATGAAAATCATCGAATGTCCGCGTGATGCCATGCAAGGTCTGCACGATTTTGTGCCTACAGCCTTAAAAACGAAATACATCAACGCGTTGTTGTCTGCTGGGTTCGACACCATCGACTTTGGGAGTTTTGTTTCTCCAAAAGCGATTCCACAGATGCGCGATACAGCAGCTGTTTTAGAAGGATTGGACCTTTCGAAAACGTCGTCAAAGCTATTGGCGATTGTAGCCAATGAGCGCGGCGCTATGGACGCGGCATCTCATGAGCAAATTTCATTCTTGGGATACCCTTTTTCGGTCTCCGAAATCTTCCAACAGCGCAATACCAATGCTTCTATTGAAAATTCGTTGAAGCGCGTTGAGGCCATACGCAACATTTGTGCGAAGAGCAATCAGGAATTGGTCGTTTATCTATCAATGGCTTTTGGCAATCCATACCATGAAGCTTGGCACCCCGATTTGGTTTTAGGCTGGAGCGAGCGTTTATCTAAGGATTTTGACATCAGAATTTTAGCCCTGAGCGATACCATAGGCTCATCCAAGCCTGAGAACATAGAACCCTTGTTTTCGGCTTGTATCAAAGAATTACCAGATGTTGAATTTGGTGCTCACCTGCATACAACGCCAGATTCTTGGCGCGAAAAAATCGAGTCGGCATACCATGCCGGATGTCGACGTTTTGATGGAGCGTTAAAAGGATTCGGTGGATGTCCGATGGCTGCCGATGATTTAACCGGCAACATGCCTACAGAAAAAATGATCTCCTGGTTCAATGAACAGGAGATCGAATGCTTGGTGGATGAAAATATCTTGGTTGAGTGCCTGAAGATTTCTCAGGAAATTTTCTCTTAGGCTAGTTCAAACAATGGTTGAATACCTCGAAGCCGTAATGCTTTCGGTACAATTGAATTGATTCGAACTTTCGGATGTTTATTCTTATTCTACAGCGTTTCACGGGTGTCTGGTTAGGTTAATAACTCGATACCCGAATCTTACGGAGAACAAATAGAATGGTTACAATCAGTTGAGATAATGCGCGAAAATCAAGATGCGCCGCGAGTCTTTCTTTTTGATAAAGATGAACTCTACTTTCTCATTTATAAGTTTTGTACTGAACGTCTTCATAAGCAAATTTGGTTAGCATAAGTTAGCAATTCTTCTCTCATCTCTCACAGCACCGACTCTTCGGTTGCTAACAATCTAAGGGTGAAAACTATTAGTACACGCAAAACAGATTAAACTCCTGTCTTCGCTTTCTTGGCTTTCAAAATAGCGTCTTGCCATGACTTTCTATCGTCGACAATGAAATGAATCATGTCGCCGCTTCGCAGAAAAACCGACAATCCGTTGGGTATAATAGACAAAGTTCGGAAGTAATCAACCTTATCAATATCGACAAGTGGAACTGAAACGGGTTGAAACTGTTTGTGATCCTTGTATTCAAAGACGATTGCATCGTGATTCAAAGTAAGACTTCCCGCCCTAGCGATGAATCCTTCCATGCAACTTGCTCCCTCTGTGCGAATAACTTCCACTTGCTGAGTCTTTAAATTTGGATCGTGAAAACCACTATCCTTCCTTTGATTATACAAAGATGTGAATAATTTCCCTAATTCTGTTGATGAAATTTGTTAATGTCCCAAAGTGAGGGCCGCAATTGCAATCCCAATCACTACGACCATCAACTTCACAAAATTGAATCTGTGTCCGTCTGAACTCTCAAAAAGTATGGTTGTCGAAATGTGCAGAAGTATACCTATCAAGATACCACTCATGGCTGTCATAAACTGATCTATCCCTTCTGGGAAAGCATGAATGATGCTGTCGCCAATAACGATTCCTAGAACTGGCATCAATCCAAAAATCGCAACAAACAACCATTGCAATGCCTGTTTCAAATTCGACCCCATCAACATACCTGCAAGCACCATGGCTACTGGAAACTTGTGCACGACCAATCCTATCAGCAGCGATTGCGATGCCAAATGAATGTGCTGATGTGCATGTCCGTGGTCATGTACCCCCCCTGCCAAAGGCATGGCTTCAATAAAAGCGTGCAAGCATAAACTCACGAAAATCATGACGGGGAAAGACTTATGGGCATTCCCTTCATGCTCATGAAAGTGTCCGTGCTCAAGCCCTTGACTCATATACTCCAACAACACCTGAAGCATGAAGCCCGCTAACACATACCAACCGGCATTAACGGCGTTTGTCGAAAAAAGCTCTGGAACCAGATGCAAAAACACCAACCCCATGAGGTAGGCCCCACCAAATGTGAGCATCAATCCCAAATGGTTTAGCCACTTCTTTCCCCACAACAATATTATTCCTCCGCCAACTAGTGCCGTAGAAAAAAGTATCAGACTGTTCAATAATATTCCGTTCATGCTTTTGTGGCGAGAAGTATCACACGTGGCGATTCAGTGCGGCTGTATTCATTCAAAAAATAATCGCCAAAGGTAGCTAAGATCCTAAATCCTGCATCGATAAAAAGCGAAGTTAATTCATCTATCGACAATGCTTGGACAAATTCTGCGAACTCATGGGTATTTCCATTCTCTTCAAAGTTGATATTCTTAATGATCTGTCCTCCCTCTATCCTTCTTGAAATATTGAACCTTACCCCTTCTTTCTCAATAACTTCATTTGCTACCAAGGTGCGTTCGAGTGATGTAAGGTTCAAAAAATCGAGGACGAATATTCCATCCGGTTGAAGGTGCTTGCGAATACGACCCAGTACTTTTGCATTCTCAATGCTACTATCGAAATATCCGAAACTGGTGAACAGATTGGTTATAAGATCAAATTGTTTGTGAAGATCAAATGTCCGCATATCTGCTACGCCATAACGCTGATGCGGCCCCGATTTCTCCCTAGCGACCTTGATACTTTCGGGCGCCAGATCAAGGCCAGTAACATCGAACCCTTTATTTGCAAAAACACGACAGTGTCTGCCATCGCCGCAGGCAAGATCAAGAACCGACGATGATTTCGCCAGATTCAAAAAATTTACCAACTGATGAATAAACTCCTCAGCCTCGGCATCATTGCGGTTATCATACAAAATATGATAGTACGGCGAATTAAACCATGCCTTAAACCATTCACTCTTATCTTTATCCGACATGCTCTTTAAGATTCTTCCTACACATAATAATTAGCAATATTAGGAAATGCGAATAACTTTGCGTCACCAAAACTCAATACTTGCTGCCTAAACTTGAGTTGTTTATTTACTAAAACACGACTAAGTGAAGGAAAACAATGATCTCTTTAACAACTTTGGTCACTTCAACGACAAAGGAGTTATGCTGGCTTTTCGAGGTGATATCTCGAGTCCAATGCTTGACGGACTGCTCGATGTAGCAGAAAGGAAACTAATGTTAATGGGTTGCGCCACAGGAACCCGAAAACGCGCGTTTCATATTCTAGTAGAGTGTTTGCAAAACCTCCAAAAGCACTCAACCCACAAAAAAGATGAGCCTGGAAATGGTGTGGTGATCATGGTCTCAACACCAGAAGGCATTCGCATAGCTACCGGTAACGCTGTGCCTAAAGACATTTATCCGGAATTGCAATCGCGTATTGACCAGCTCAACGATCTTGAACCTGACAAACGTAAAAAAGAATATCAAGACCAACTTGTTAACGGAAAAATATCAGAGGTAGGTGGTGCGGGCTTAGGATTTATCGATATTGCACGAAAATCTGGTAATGAACTAGAATATTCTTTCTCACCAATGGATGAAGAACGCTTATTCTTTTGTTTTAACGTAAAAGTATCTTGAAGATGGATGATATTCGTATTGAAGGCAGCCCAAAAACACCAACTGTTAATTTCCTAGCTGAAGAAGGGGTTTTGGATATTAAAGGTAGATCGATACCTGAAAATTCAATCGAGTTTTATAAGCCTCTTATAGATTGGATTGAATCGTACAGCAAGTCTCCTCAAAACAAAACGACGGTCAACATCCAACTGGAGTATTTTAACACAAGCTCTTCGAAGTGTATTCTCGATTTGTTCAAAAAGCTTGAAGCGGTAAACCATGAGATTGTGATCAATTGGTATTATGAAGAAGATGATGAAGACATGCTGGAAGCTGGCGAAGATTACGACGCTATCATCAACATCCCTTTTAAAATGATTGAAATCGAAGAGCTTTAAACCTGCTTGAT
>JANRAA010000122.1:3801-5744 GCA_030728235.1 Flavobacteriales bacterium | reverse complement strand
GTAAAGAAAAAGAAGACCGATTCAAAGATCAAAGACTTGGATCAGTATGAGTATTATGGTAAATCTTACAACGGACAAGTAACTGCCGAGTTTGATTTGAAGGGCAGAGAGGGCAGGTTCATCCATATTCCAGGATATAAATGCAAAGCGGGTGGCACCGTGAAGGTAACCATCGAAGTATCGCAAGATGGAACCGTGGTGTCGGCAGTGGTGGATGAAGCAAAGTCATCGTATACCGATTCATGCTTGTCTGACGAAGCGGTGATGAGCGCTTTAAAATGCAGGTTCTCAGCAAAAAGTAGTGCGCCGAAAAAGCAGGTAGGGACAATCACCTATCGTTTTATCCCACAGTAAGTCCGGCGTATTCAGCTAAGTAGCTAAATTTCTCAGTCAACGTACCTTCAAACGTAGTTTCAGTAGCATTTGCTAAAACACCATCGGTATCGTTGTTTAACAGACGTGGCAGCACATGGGTCATGAACTCGTTCCCGAAGTCTTCACTGGCATCGCGGGGCAGTTCGCATGGCAGGTTATCGACCGACATAACAGCAATGGCGTGATCGTCATTAAAGTCTACTTCCCTGCCGCTGGCAGGATGATAACCGAAAAACGGATCAGCAATGGTAGAAGCTTTGATGGTGCTAGCAATCGGGCCTTCGACATCGCAACTGATATCTGCAACAACCTTTAAACGTCCATCGACTTGTAAATCGTCTTTTGCGAGAATAATAGGCGAGTGCTCCGACCAAAAGTGACAAGCGATGTACATATCGGCGACATCCGTGAAACGAGAAAGGATGCTTTTATACGAGTGACCATCGCGGTAAAACTCAGTTTTATCGAAGCCGCCATCCGATTTGCGCACGAAATAATCTTGCGTGTCGAGGTTTGTAAAAACTGGCTGGTCTTGTTCGTCGTTCAAAAAAGAATCTTTATCGATTTCTTTAATTGGCAGCAGAGCCAATATCTCCCGTGCTCCATGTCCGACACGGCCAAACCCTGTCACCACAATTTTAAAGTCGGCAGGTAGATTTACCTTTTGAAGTTCGTTTTCTAGTTCAACGCGATCGTGGCAAAGGTTGGCAGGCTTTAAATCGAATCGACCTGATTTAATGCCATACGCTCGAAATCCATTGTAGCAACCAACGATTCCCGCGTAGCGGCCAAACCCGATGAGTCTTTTACCATTCTGACGGATGGTTTCCCAATCTATCAGACGGATTTTCTTGTCTAACACAGCCCGCAGCAGTTTCGCATTGTGCGGTTGCATCTTTAAAGTATGCGAAAAGAACAGGTATGTTTTGTTTGGAATGAGCATGTCAACCGGTACCTCTTTCACACCGATAATGATGTCGCGGTCGGAGAGGTCGTCAGACATTTGAATGCCAAGGTTTTCGTATTCAGCATCTTTGAAAATACGAATCGGGCTTTTTTGGACCACCAAATCGACGTCTGGGTAGTTCGCCACAATATGAGCGCATTGCTCTGGAGTTAACACTACACGTTTGTCTGGTGGAACTTTACCTTCCCGAATCACCCCCAACTTCAATTTTGACATGTCGATTAATTTTCGACCGCCAAGTTAGCAAATCAAAAGGGAATAGGGCTACAATCGTCCCTCGTTTGAGAGGTAAAACATCAAGCTAACGGTTACCGAGATAGCCAAAATTAGTCCGTACGAGATACAAAGTAAAATGAATTTCAACAGCGTCTTAGACGTCGATTGACCGTACATCCGCTTTAGCGCAATGAAGAGATAGACTAGAAACGAAACCACAAAGACAAGCGACATATAGTTGTTTACCATCTTCATTTCGAGAAGAGAGAATACCTCACCCAAGAACACGAAAACCAGAGTTGCAAAGAAGAGGAAGGTGTGGTAGTGGAGGCTGAAAATAAAATGGACAACATAGCTTTGTTTTTGTCGCCATTGCAGCAACCAC
>JANRAA010000122.1:2382-3791 GCA_030728235.1 Flavobacteriales bacterium | reverse complement strand
AAACAGAGGCAGCAAGACAAAGAACAGCTTAGGCAGCCATGATCCGAAGAAGTCATCCCAAAAAACGTCGGTTGATACATTCTCTGTTGCAACGGGCGACAGCCACGAAAGCACCAAGAAAAATATGATGCTGACGAACAGGTACAAGCGAATAGGAGGAATGTAACGCACCCGTCTGCCCGCGAAGAATTCCTTTGTAAGAAAGCCAGGTTTGAACAGCAGCGGACCAAAGCTCTTTAATATTTTGCTGTCGAACGTGAAGTAATCATTCGCGAAGTGATGAATGAAATGTCCGACCGATTTCGCAGTATCTTTGGTTTCTTGTCCGCACATCGGACAAAAAACAAACTCGCTGTTCAGCTCATGTTCACAATTCAGACAATGATGCATCGATTCTGCCATGCGGTGAATTTAGAAATAATTGTAACTTCCACCTTACACGTACGTCTCAGAGTTGGATGAAACGCTTGATTTTAACCAGTATGTTTATTGCTGTCTGTTTGTTGTGCGGTGCGCAGCAGACAAAATCTGACACGCTTAAAACCAAGGAAGTGGTTCAGACTGAGAAAGTTGAAGGTTTGTGGGGCGTATTGGGTTACTATGGTGGCAAGTTAGCCAGCGAGTTGGGCAACCGATTGAATCTTGAATCGAGCAAAGAAGATGAGGTACCAACCAAGGTATTGGTGCAATTTGGTTGGTTGAATTATTCTCGTCTTGAAAATCGTCCGAAGAAGTAATAAGTTGCCCGTATTCATTGCCTTTTCTGCTTGTTTATCACTATCTTTGCAGACTGTTCTTTATTTCTGGGGCCGAACTGGCTTTGACAGCAAGATGATTTGCTGGGCAAGCATGCCGAGCTTTTTGTGTTTTGGCTCGTTAATCTCAGGGCACAAGTCAGAAATGACAACACTTCTTTCGCACTCGCTGCCTAATCGACCAAGTCGATAAGCTTAATTCTATCCCGTAGCGGGATAGAACGGGTTGTCTCTTTCAGTGGTTACGTTCCTATCCACTGATTTATGAGACATCATCAAATGGAACTAGCGAGGATAAAGTCTGGCATTCCAAGCGAAATTTAACAGACTAAGGGAACTGTAGGTCGGTGTTTGCCGGCAGTTCTTCGAAAAATCAAGTAACGCCTAAGCATGTAGAAAACTTAGTTTGTCCTTGTTTGGACGCGGGTTCGACTCCCGCCGGCTCCACAAAACAGTTTTGAGTGTGAGTCTAGAGTCGCGAGACGATAGACTCACACGAAAGACTTTATGCACTCTCAAGAAACACTCAAGGGTAAGAGTTTAGAGAGTGAAGTGAGAAAAGATACATTGAGATAGGCACTTAACAACTATCTCGAAAGAACAGTTTTGAGTGTGAGTCTAGAGTCGCGAGACGATAGACTCACACGAAAGACT
>JANRAA010000122.1:0-2282 GCA_030728235.1 Flavobacteriales bacterium | reverse complement strand
TTATGCACTCTCAAATAATATTCAAGGGTAAAAGTTTAGAGAGTGAAGTGAGAAAAGATACTTTGAGATAGGCACTTAACATCCGTCTCAAGAAAAACACAAGCTAAAACAACTAGGTATGTTTGACTTCGAAAAACTTTCAGTTTACATGAAAGCGAAAGAGTTCAATAAGAATGTGAATGAATTTCTGTTGTCTTCGCATTTGGATCGAACCACCCATGATCAACTTCGTCGAGCATCTTTCAGTATCATGTTAAACATTGCAGAAGGTGCAGGTAGATTTACAACACCTGATCGAAGGAATTTCTATGTCATCTCCCGAGGATCTACTTTCGAGTGTGTAGCAATATTTGACTATCTGAAGGACATCAGAGCCATTGATGAGGAAAAATTCAGATCATTTTATAATGACCTAGATGAGCTTTCTAGAATGTTGTTCTCGATGATTAAGCATCTAACGAACAAATAAATCAGTTTTACAAGAGCGCCTCGCAACTGCAGTCTCGCACTCAAAACTGCAATTCCCGCACTAGCGGGGCTTTTTTATTGCTTCAATGCGGGAGGCGAAGTTTATCCCGAAAGCGCAACGATTCGGGGACTCCCGCCGGCTCCACAAAACAGTTTTGAGTGTGAGTTTTGAGACAAGAGGATTTTTCATTGCGTTCATGATGCATATCCCATCCACAATCAATCTTCGCGTTCTCTGCGTCAACCTTTGCGTGCTTTGCGATTCTCTATTATAATATCACCCCTTCGGGGTTCTTGTCCTGCAGGCATTGGATGTTGCTACAATAATAACACCCCTTCGGGGTTCATCACCAGCATCAAGGTCAACGTCTTCGCTCTCGTTCTCATTCTGAACCAATCACCTGTACGGGGTTATTTTCGCCGTTATAAAAGCTTGATTATTAAGCTCGAATACTATTTTTTCCACCTTCACTCGCGCTGAAACTTTCAGAAACACAAACCCCGAAGGGGTGATATGATTCAGTTGAAGCAGGCATAATAAATCACCCCAACATGCTTGCTGCGCTATCGATAAAGGTTGGTTCTCTAAGTCCTAATCAGCTTATATTAAGAATTAATCACATCAAGCAACTTTTACAACCTGTTCTTTGTCCTGTTGGTAGAAGAAAGTTTCTTCGACCAATGCAAGGTTAATTTTTAGTGGTTTGAAAGAGAAGTGTCGCGTGTTTGTGCAGTTGTTTCTGCTATTGATCTTGAGTGCTAACATGGCGGCTCAAACGGGATTGACGACCTCCGGGACTGATTTCTGGTTTGGCTTCATGAACAACTACCTCCCTGGTTCAGATGCTGAGTTCACGGTTTTTATAAGTTCAGAACAATCGGCAAGTGGAATAATAGAAATACCGCTTTTGGGCTGGTCGCAAGCGTTTAATACGGTGGTCGGACAAACAACTGCCATTGAAATTCCTGCTATTGCAAACAACAATGTAAGTGGCATGGTCGAAAACAGGGGAGTGCATTTGACTTCGTCTAGCCCCGTCAATGTCTACGCCATGAACCATGTGAATAACAGTGCCGATGCTACTCGGATACTGCCAAAGCCGTTTCTCGATATATCCTATTTTGTTAATGGCTATCAAGGACAAACGAATATCATAGATACCCTCCGGTCTGAACTTCTCGTCGTTGCAACTGAAAACGGTACAGAACTGAACATTATACCCGCTTGCGATTTACTCGGAGGCTTCACTGCAGGGGTGCCGTTTACGGTTCAAATGGAGCAAGGTGAAACGCTCCTTTTAAAAGCGAATGAAACAGAAGACATCTCGGGAACTCTTATCACAGGAACCGAAGAAAGCGGCGATTGTCGACCTTTCGCTGTTTTCGGTGGCTCCGAATGCTCTTTTGTACCCGAACTCTGCTCGCCCTGCGACCACATCTTCGACCAAATAACCCCAAGCTCCATTTGGGGCACTGAATATTTTCTTGTCGGCTTCGATACGTGGATTTCAAGTTATACCTACCGAATAACGGCCCTTGAAAATGGAACGGTAGTTTCCGTTAATGGAACCCCAACGTTCACATTGAATGCAGGACAGGTACAAGAAGTGAACTCCAATGCTGACGCAGTATATCTATCTGCAAATCAACCAATTGGTGTGATCCAATACATGGAAGGCGGTGGTTGCACCATCTCTGGCGACCCTTCGATGATGTCGGTAAACGCTGTGCAACAAACCATGACGCAGGTTACGTTTACAACCATCGAATCTCCAATCATTACTGAACATCATTTGCAAATTATCGTGCCGACA
>JANRAA010000121.1 GCA_030728235.1 Flavobacteriales bacterium | reverse complement strand
TTCAAAGTAGCAGTTGAAACTTTGATTCAGCTGGTTGGGCACGATTGCGGATAATTATATCAATAATTTAAGGTTTCTAGACCTTGCGAATCACCTACATGATATTTCCTTACAAATAATTGCAATCTTATAGCACTATCCCGTTTTCACATGCGTTAACACTTGGCTTTTAGAATCTTGCGGCCTAATCAAAACAAAGTAAAACCATGACTGACAAATCAAGTTTCGAAAAATTCCGCGAATGGGTTGCGAACTCGTCTACGCTTAAATTGCTTGGCATCGGATTTATCCTCCTTATCCTACTAATTCCAATAGAGATGGTGCGCGACATCATTCAGGAACGACAGTATTATCAGTTTGATGTGCAACAAGAAATTACATCCTCGTGGGGACACGAGCAAGTCATTGAAGGTCCTGTGCTGACTGTGCCATATGAGGTAACGACGTTTGTGCGCACAACAGAAGACAAAACGGAAGAAATAAAGACGAGGCACTTTGCTCATTTTCTACCCGAAACACTTGATTACTCTGGAGCGTTGAATATCGACACGCTGCACCGCGGCATTTACAGCGTGAATGTCTATACCGCCAATATGAAAATCTCCGGCTCTTTCGCCGAACAAAGTGTTGAAGATTGGCAAAACGAGAATGTTGAAATACTGTGGGACAAATGTCAAATATCCATCGGCATTCCCGACCAACGCGGGGTGCAAGAAGAGCTATTTCTCAATTGGAACGATGAAAAGGTGGCTTTTTCTTCTGGTATTAAATATCAAGGACTTATCAAAGAAGGTGTAAGTGCTTTGATAGACTTGTCTGATAGCACCAACAGAAGTTGCGCATTCAACATGGATTTGGAATTGAGGGGCAGCAACCGATTCGGACTTAGTCCGCTTGGAAAGGTGAGTACTGCCAATATCTCCTCATCGTGGAAAGATCCAAAATATTTTGGTGAGTTTCCTCCCGACTATCGCAACGATCCCAATGAGTCAGGTTTCGAAGCGAAGTGGAAAATACTGCATCTCAATCGCAGCATCCCTCAGTCGTTCACAGATGTAAATTTCAACTCCAATCAATATGTTTATGGAGTTGAAATCTTCGAAGAAGTTGGCGAATACCGGAAAACCGAGCGTTCAGCAAAGTATGCTGTGTTGTTCATCGCTCTTACTTTTGTTACGTTCTTCTTTATCCAAATTATTCGTAAGGTGCAGTTGCACGCTTTGCAGTTCATCATCGTGGGGCTGGCGCTTTGTCTGTTCTACGTCCTACTCCTCTCTCTTTCTGAATACATTGGCTTCAATTGGGCATACGCCATCGCCGCATCCGCGGTAGTGGTGCAAATAACTTGGTATGTCAAGCACATTTTCAACAACTCCAAGCTCAGCATCATTGTCATGGCGATTCTTGGGTTGTTGTACTTCTTCATCTTCACATTGGTGCAGCTTGCCAACTATTCTCTCTTGATGGGAAGCATTGGTTTGTTTATCGTGATGGGCGTATTGATGTACATGAGCCGCAACCTCGATTGGTCTAAAAAGAAAAGTGAGCCTCCAGTAGCTTCATAGTTCAAAGCTGATTTGCAGCTTGCATGCAGCAGACTCCCTCAACGCTTCAAACAATCAATGATCTTGTCGCGGCGTCTAGGGAGTCTGCTTTTTTGTGTAAATCATCCATAAGGGTGAGGAGCGATTTCAAATTTGAAGACAACTTTGACCTATCTTAAAATTTAGAAGTCATGAACAATTCCTTAACTCTTCAACTGCAACTTAACCTTCGGGAACAAAAGTCAGAAGTACGTGCATCAGTTAAATTCATTCATCTGCTCTACACGCTGCAGATCTGCCTTGCTGCAATGTTTTTCTTCTATGGGAGTTTCACACTGGCTTTCATCTTGTCCGCAGCCATTCCCACAACTGCAATTATCTATGCCTTTTCAAAAGGACTTTCGTACGATTTCGATTTTGAAATTAACGAAGATCTGAACGGAAAAATCAATGACGACCTTATTTTTGACGGTAACTGGTTAGCCAACGTGGATGGTGAGAATTAATGCTCAAAATCAATTTATTGCCGACAGCATCGCTCAAAACAATGCGTTGTGGACTTCAGCCGCTGAATGGTTGTCGATTGACCGCGCACTCACCACAAACAACAAACTCAATCAACAAAAGCCACTTGCAGAAGCTCTTGATCTTTCCGCAAATACCCTTTTGAAAAAAATAGGCCGCACATTGGGCCTTTATTGATGTATTTTTGTTGAACCAATTGACATGTCTTGCGAAAACTACTAACAGCACTGTTTAGCTTATTTTTTCTCATCTCTCTTTCTCAATCAACGGCGCTCGATAGTCTTGATGCGCGAATTAAGGCAACAACGAACGCATCACAAAAGGTTGAACTGCTTTGGGTTGCAGCCGATTTAGCTTATGATGAAGATGTTTCTCAAGTAGATAAGTTCACCAAACAACTGCTTGAAAACCCAATCGTAAAAGCCGATAGTGCAAAATGGATTGAAGCACTTCGCTTGCAATCTCTCTCAGATCGAAAAACGGGTCGCTTCGCTAGTGGTATCGCTGGTTTCTTGACTTGTTATAAGCACTACATCTTCCATCACGACACCACGAACTGGATTACCGCTGCCAATCAATTGGGAAGCATGAACCTGTTTACAGGGTACAACGAAGCTGCTCAAAAATATCTACTCGAGGTGTATGAACTTGAAAAAAAAAGAGGCGATGAGGGAGATATTGCACACGCCATCAATGGCTTAGCTGTTTTTTACAACAACACAGGCCAACTCGACAAGGCCGTAGCGAGGTACAATGAAGCGCTGCGCATTTTTGAAGCCGTTGACGACACCCTTGGAAGAGCCAACGTTCACGCCAACCTCGGTTTAACACTGATGGATCTCGGCCGACTCGATGAAGCAGAATTCCACATCAAAATGCAAGGCAAGCTCGACACTTTGCTGGGCACCATGTGGGGCTTGGGATTCTTTCACGACTTCATGGGCCAATTGAAAAAAGAACAAGGCAATTTACAAGAGGCTTACGAATTCCACAAAAAAGCACTCGAGATCAGAGAGTCTTTACCTAGCCATTACAATATCAGTGAGTCGCGCACCAGCGTAGCTGCAAGCCTCTTTGACCTCGGTAAGTACAATGAAGCCATCGCTCAAGCGAACTTGGTGATTGAAAACGACACCGAACACCAGTCGCTCAGCCACCAGCAAAGCGCCTATTCTGTGCTTTCTAAAGCACACGAAGCACTCGGTAATTTTCCTATCGCACTGCGATACCACAAACAATACAAGGCGATTTCTGATTCCATCTTCAACTCCGACATCCTCGAAAAAGTGGCTGAAAAAGACGCCAAGTTCGAACTGGTTGAACAACGCGCCAAGGTTGATGTCTTAAATGCCCAGAATTCAGCGGCACAAGCCATCATCGAACAGAAAAACCGCACCCTGCTGTATGGCGGCCTAGGTCTTTTTTTTGTCACTATTTTAAGTTGCATTTTATACTTCCTAGTAAGAAAATACTTGCGTCAAAAATTCGTGCTAGCAAAAGCCGTTTCCGACAAAGATCTGCTCCTCAGAGAGATTCACCACAGGGTGAAAAACAACCTGCAAATGGTGTCGAGCCTGCTTTCATTGCAAAGCCGTTCTATCGACGATGAATCAGCGCTGAAAGCCATCAACGATGGTAAAAGTCGTGTGCGATCAATGGCCATCATTCACCAAGATTTGTATCAACACGACAATCTAACAGGTGTCAATGTCCAATCATACCTCGAGAAGCTGTGCAGTGAATTGTTTGCGACATACAATATCAACGATGAAAAAATTCAGTTGAAACTGGATATCGAAAACATTGATGCAGATGTTGACACCCTGGTACCACTCGGACTAATCATCAACGAGCTGGTAACGAACTCGTTGAAATACGCTTTTCAAGGCCGAGAAAATGGTGAGGTAAGCATCTCGCTCAAAGAACAATCAAACTTGTTGCATTTAATCGTCTCCGACAACGGAATCGGCTACAACGAGTCAGACATTCTCGCCACTTCTTTCGGGAATAAACTGGTTACTTCGCTGGCAAAACAACTAAAAGCCACCATCGTTACGAAGAACGAAAACGGGTCTTCCACGACACTCGAAATCAGCAACTACAAGGTAAGCAAGCGATAAGACCGCAAGGACGCGTCGTCTGCCAAGGGCGAATTGCAATTCGCCCTTGGCAGAGAGGTCTCGTCGGGGGGCTTGCAGAGAGGCCGAAGCTGGGCATAAAAAAACCCCGCTTTCGCGAGGTTTTATTGGAGGTCCCGAGCGGATTCGAACCGCTGTAGCAGGTTTTGCAGACCTGAGCCTAGCCACTCGGCCACAGGACCAGTTTTCTAAACGGATGGCAAATATAATAATTCTTCAAACGTTTTCAACAGCTAGTACTCAAGTTGAAAAAGAAAGTTTCATATCAATTCGAAGTTTTTTGCTTTGCGCTGATTATCAACGACTTTCATTTTTGCCTCTTCGGTGTGTAAATCTGTATCTTCGCCGCATGGCTTTGAAGCAACTCATTCCGAACGGACTAACACTGCTAAATGCATCATTGGGTGGATTGGCAATCATTCTTTTGCTCCGGTTTCAAGATGTCGAAACGGCTTGTTTGTGCATACTCGGTGCTGCAATCGCTGATTTTTTCGATGGCTTCGCTGCGCGGATGTTAAATGTCGCTGGTCCTCTGGGTAAACAGCTAGATTCTTTGGCAGATGCCATTTCTTTTGGTGTCTTTCCCGCACTGCTTGGTGTTTTTACACTCGAAAACTTAGGCGTCGATTCCTGGGTAATGTATACTCCGCTTATCATCCTTCCTGCTTCGGTATATCGATTGGCAAATTTTAATATCGACACCCGTCAAACTCATGGTTTCATTGGGATGCCAACGCCAGCAGTGACGTTGTTATGGGTTGGCATAGCAATGACCATATACTCGCTCGATTTTCAATTCAATTGGTTGCCTATAGGCATTGTGGTGGCAGCAATAGCTTCGGCTTACCTGCTAAACGCAAACATTCCTATGCTTTCAATGAAAATTGTAGGTGGTAAAATAAGTCGGTCACAAGCCATTCTCATTGCTATTTCATTGGCGACTTTTGCTATTGTATATTTGCTTGCACGAAATCCTTGGGCGCCCGTGCCCTTTATACTACTTTTGTATCCGATTATTTCTGTTATAACCAGAACGAAACACGCATGAAATTCAGAGCTGAAATTGATATTATGCCGCTTGAGGCACTCCTAGATCCTCAAGGTAAGGCGGTGAGCAACAACATGAAAAACATCGGCCTTGCTGAGATTTCAAATGTCCGCATCGGAAAACACATCACCCTTGCTCTAGAAGCTGCAGACAAAGCAACTGCTGAAGCGAAAGTGAAAGAAGCGTGCGAAAAACTGCTCGCCAATCAAATCATGGAGTACTTCAGCTTCAAAGTTGAAGAGGCCTAATCACAAGAGGTCCAAAGCCATCAACAAAGCAAATACCTCAGGCACGCTCGGTGTGCCTGAAATCATAAACAGCCGATCGAAAATGATGTGGCTGTTGCCTTTGTAAACGCCTCCTTGATGCAAGGTATACAGGGCATCCAAAGCAAAGGTGCTATCTCCTTGATAAATGACGCCGTCTTTGAAGGTGTACAATACATCCAAACTGAAGCGGCTATCTGCAGGGTATAACTTGCCATTTCGGACGGTGT
>JANRAA010000120.1 GCA_030728235.1 Flavobacteriales bacterium | reverse complement strand
TGGTACCTCCCGCTTCAGGAGATGGTTTGTGAGGGATGGCAGTGTAAACGCGGATGGCAGTGCCGCCCGCCGCTGCACGCGACGCCTTGTATTGTTCGTCTTGTCCGGTATTGTTCACCGGGTTATAGGTTTCATAATTGTTGTACCCATAAGCCAACACCAAATAATAGTAGGTCTTGTGGTTGATCAGCGCATTGTCGCCGGTTGCAAAAGCATCCTGCTTGATTTGGAAGCTGTGTCGAATTCCTTCATTCGGTCCGTTCGCTTTGATCGTAGGAACAGGCAAGTCAATGGTTGGATCACGATCGTAATTGATAACTGCATCGATTTCATCTCTAACGTCCGTTGTAAAAAGAAGTCGAGCCTTATCGATATCGTCTAATTCAGAAACAGACACACTCGCATCCTTCAATTGATAAATCTGGTAGCCTTGAAACTTGTACTTCCTTTGATCATCGCTGATGTTTTCTCCAGAAGTTGTAGAAGTTGGAATGGCTGGATCAAGTGCTTCATACGTTTCATTGAAGTTATTCGACAATGAATTGTCATTCGTCAAATACAGAATCACCTCATTTTCTAGCTCTTGCACTGTAACGTCAGGTGCATCTGGACCGGCTACGATCTCAAAGCAGTTATCAAAAAGTGCTTGTGCTTTGTCATCTGCGATACGTAAAAGTTCAACACTTTCGAACGGATTACCGCCATTGGCGCGGGTCCACAACACCCCCACCGTAATGTTGTTATAATCGCCAGGTGCGAGTGTAAACGGACCAGCGGATTGCAAAAACAAACGGTCTCCACCTGGGTTTCCTGCTGTCTGCTCTGTCCAAGGTTCAACCTGCACCCCACCAGTACCCCATGAAAACGGATCTGTATCACCAGGAAACATGTAATCAGCAGGAATATTCAGATCGGCTCCAGATCCAGGCGTCAAACCGTCTCCGTAGTACACCATTCTTTGTCCGTTTCGCCAAAAACCCCGCATGTACTGATAATACTGCGCTGCGGTTGTCGGCGGACCATTCGCTGCCCCTGAGAAATTGTAATAAAGAAACTTCCGCATTCCGAAACGTTCGTTATCGATAACATCGTCGCCATAACCAATTCCGATACCGCCATAAGGGATACCCAGTGAATCGATTGCATCTGTAAACACGCTTGTCAGCGGATTATCAAAACCATCTGCATCTTGATAAGGGCCTTCGAAGAAATCGACACCCATGGCTGGTGGATTCGCACCATACCCCAAAGAGATAGCGCTTGGGTCGTCGAAAGCATCTGCATTGTAGGCGTATCCTAAGCCGCGTTGGACATCACATCCGACGTAGTCGTCAGGAAAACCACCGATATCGCAGTCTACCCACGCTCCAAAATAAGTCTCTGTTAATGTCTGTGTACCCTGATTGATCAAAACATAGTTGTAAAAGGTCATGTTGTTGATCTCATCATTTGTCGAGAAAGCGAAAGCTTGTGCACGAATCTCCATTCCAATTGGCTCACCTTGGGTTTCAGAGTGTATGTTTCCTTTGTCGTTGAAAATCCAAAACAAGTTGAAGTCTCCAAAAAGGGGAACGCGATCTTCACGTCGACGTTCGGCACAATTGATCTCTTGAATGAAGTCGTACCATGGATAATCTCCCGCAGCGGGATCATAGTTCCCATCATCATCGTAGTCATAGAATGGTGCGAGGTAGTAGTCTTGATTTAGCGCCGTATTTCCATGAGCTGGGTAATCATAAAAATAGGAAGGAATGGTATATCCTGCCAATCCATCACCCACCAAATCGCAATCAGGATCGGCCAGACATTCGAAATATTGACGGTGTCTGATGGCATCAAGTCGATACGTGGTTGTAAAACGGTCGTACTCGTCGCAAATGGATTCATCGGTCTCGGCAGCTCCATCGTTCGACAACGGACCAGGCCAAAAATCATTGCCATTGCCATAGCGCATGGCGGCCATTTTTAGTTGCAAGTCGGGAGACAGTCCACCCATCCAGAGAGCTCCACCGTAAATAACACCTACTCCTTCGCTTTTAGGGACATCGTAAGCCCCTTGCGAGCTTGAGCGGTTGTGCCAAAGTGCACCATTGGTAGAAATTAAAGCCCGTACATTGTTCCACTCCAAATCTCTTAACGCTGTGGCTGGCGCACATCCTGCAGCGCGTGTTCCCTCAGAATTTTCCTGAGCACGTTGCTGGGCGACGTATTCGTCTTTGGTTTGAGCACCAGAAGCTAAGGCCACAAAAAGGCCTAAAAGCAATATAATTAGCTTTCTCATGAATAGGTTTTTCAAAACGAAGGTAGAGCGACAAGTTTTCCAATCCAAATTAGTTCGAAAAACGATTGCCGAATTATCACAATTCAATATCAAACTTCTCTAAGTTCTCTGATATCGGTGTAATACACCCACGCCTTAACAGGCTTATTTTCAAGCACATGAAGCACATTGGCATACTCTCCTAGTTGCTTTTTGTGTTTTTCTTCAGGGGCGCCCGTTTTAAAGTCCAACACGTGTACCTCATCGGTTATTAAGACACGGTCAGGACGTTTCACTTTTCCGCTTGCCAAAACCAATTCACGTTCAACCATCAAGACGTTGCTGGCTTCAAACCATCCCATTTCTTTGAGGTCGTCAACAATGTGTTCGAGGTCAACGAGCAGTTTTTCCCATTCTTGTCTCGACATCCGCTGCCAGGGAATAGGTTGCGATTTGATGTTTTCGAGATCCGATAATGTCCGCACAACCGCTACCAACCTGTGCAACTCAGTACCTCGTTGACGTGCACTTAAGCGTCCTTTCTCGGTAAACAATGCTTCTTTGTCGGCACTTACTTTTATTCGCCCCAGCGGGTCGGATGAGCGAAAAGATTTGAGTTCAATGCCATTGAATGACTCATCATCGTGTTCCGCTTTCAAGGGTGTTCCCTTTTGTATAACTTCTCCAAAATCACCTATACCGCGCATTTCACCCAACCTTGTGGACAACCACCCAATAAGCGACTCCGGGTCGGGCGCAGTTGTCTTTGCCTCGCCTGTTATGATATGCAGGTGATTCACGGCACGAGTGCAAGCCACGTAGCAAACATTCAAATCGTCGATAAACGACCTTGCCTGTTCAGCGCGGAACTGATCGTGAGCCCAACTATCTTTCACATCTGTTTCGAGCACCATCGCCATTGGCAAGGTGAAAATTTCAGGATCGAGGTCTACTTTCAAAAAACTCTTAACCCCCGATGAACGTGAAAAATAGGCTATCACGACAGGGAATTCTAGTCCTTTCGCTTTGTGAACCGTCATGAGCTTCACCCCTTCAACGGTATCTGGAACCTTGATGCTTCTCTTCTCTCCGGCCATGTCCCAAAACCTCAAAAAACCGCTCAAACCTTCACTTTCAGTAGATTGATATTCGAGTGCTAGCTGCAACATCGCTTCGCTATATGCCTCAAAGCGATCGTAAAGCCCCAATCCTTTGCATATGCGATCAACCATATCGTACAACGGCATGCCTCCAATCTGACGGCGCTCTATGCTGCTAAGTCGCTCTGCAAGAAAAAGATCGAGATTGAAATGTCCTTTGTAGACCTTATCATCAGGCAAGGTTGTGTACTTTACAAGGTCGTCTCCCAGGTTCACAATATCCGGCCGAATGGCCGATAAATTTTGCATGAATTGAACAGCAGAACGTTCGTCTTTCACCCCACCTTCAATCGATTTCATCAGGTAAATAACAGCCATCACCGCTGGATGGCCGCCGAGTTGCAGACTTTCTTCAGTGATGGCAGGGATGCCCTTCCCGAGCAGGAATTCGGCTATTTCGACTCCTTCTTTATTCCTCCTCACCAAAATTGCAATGTCGTTCAGTCGATAGTCCAACGCAACATTGGCCTTAATGTGTGCGAGTATTTGTTCGTGAACTTGCTCGATCTCAGTGCTCGGTATTCTTACGTTTGTTACCCATCCTCCTTCCGTACCTTTTGGGTGCTGTGCTGCTCCGTCATAGATGCCTTTCAAATCAGGAGGAATAAACTCCGGCAACTGGGTAAAGAGCTCGTTATTGAAGTGCACCACTTCTTTTGCTGATCGATAATTCTCTGTCAACTGCGCCCGTTCTGCCGCACGAATCAGCGATTGCTCACGCTCACGTTCAATTTCGTTTAACTCACCAATCAGATGAGGAAGTTTTTGCAATTGCAACACATCACCATTTCGCCACCTATAGATCGCTTGCTTGCCATCGCCCACTACCAAATTGAATTTCCCACGTGCCAAAGCATGGTCTATCAACGGCAAGAAATTACGCCACTGCATGACCGAAGTATCTTGAAACTCGTCGATGAGAAAGTGGTGAAACCGCTCGCCTATGCGCTCGAATATAAACGGTGCAGGATTGTCTTTCACCAGCACCTCTATCATCCGATTGAGTTCAGAGAACGAACGTGATTTTCCTTCTTCTTGTATTTCTTTGATGTTCTCGTCGATAGCCGTCAGCACCGCCATTGGGAACATATTCTTCGCAATTCCTTTTTTGAGCTTGACAATGGCCATTTCCGGACTCGTCAGCACATTGCAAATTTCAGTAAACAAATCTGTTAGCGCCGGTGCAATGGCATCTACGCGAGCTACAATGTCAGGAGATTCCGTTTTCTTGGTGAATATCCCTTCTTGAAAAGCTTTGACTACTGTGGCCGTTGGCTCGTCTAATCTTCCGTTGGCAATGCCACTGAAAAACTTGGGGACAGACCCCCGAGAAAATGCGCTGCTTAAATTGGCCACATCAATTATTTCAGCCGCTTCTTCGCCCAAGTCTGAAACGCGCTTTACAGTTTGTGCATATTCAGCTGAGAATTCGCGATAAAGCTCAAGAAACTCTTGGGCATTGAACTCCGACAATTGCTCGGTAAGGATGTGGTAATTCTCTTGAAAGCCTAACTTTCCGAATGTAATGAGGTGATCGCGCAACGACACATTGTGTTCGTCTTCAACGTGCTGTAAAACAAAAGCTTCAACAACTTCAGTCAATGCCTGGTCGATGCCTATTTTTGAAAGTAAACGATCAACGCCAGATTCAACGATGCGATCGATCTTGAGCTCAATTCTGAAATCGGCATCTAAATTCAAATCAAAAGCAAAACTGCGTACCAAACGGTTGATGAATTTGTCGATGGTGAGAATCGAAATCGCCCCGTATCCGGTCATCATCGCTTCAAAAACTTTTGCTGACCTCTCCGTGATTTGACTTTCCGTAAGTTTCGTTTCTTCAACCAATACCGCCATCATTTTACCTTTGCCAGCACTCAATTCTCTGAGGGCTGAAAGCACGCGGTGTTTCATCTCGTCAGCCGCTTTATTGGTAAATGTAATGGCTAAAATGTGCTTGAAATAGTTGGGGTCTTTTTCCCTCAAGCAGCACGTTAAATAATGCTTCACCAAAGCAAAGGTTTTCCCAGAACCTGCTGAAGCGCGTAAAATTTTAAATATCGGTTGTTCTTCTTTTTCCACGTTGGGTGATATAGCTCATGCTTGTTCAGCGAATGTAAGCATTCACTATCTTTGAAAAACGACCACTTCTCATTTTATTTGAGTTTTTGGGAGGAATTTGATTCTCAGTTTGTACCAAGATAAACACATTGATATGAAGTACTTTTCACTGCTCCTTTTTACTGCCCTAGCCTTTTCTAGCTGTAAAAAAGACGATGTGGCAGAAGAGCCTTGTTCTGGCAAAGTCAATATTGAAACACGCGCTACGTGGGATGGTGCTTC
>JANRAA010000119.1 GCA_030728235.1 Flavobacteriales bacterium | reverse complement strand
GTGTTACACGCATGATGTCGGGTATAAAATTGCACGACTTCAATTGCGGATTAAAGCTCTATCGCGCTGATGTTGTCAGAAACATCGAGGTATACGGCGAAATGCATCGTTACATTCCTGTTATCGCGAAGCGCAGTGGTTTTGGAAGAATTGGAGAGCGGGTGGTTCAACACAGAGCCCGAAAATACGGTACTTCGAAGTTTGGAATCGAACGTTTCATGAATGGATTTCTCGATTTGCTCACCATCACTTTTGTCTCCATTTTTGGTAAACGACCGATGCACTTGTTCGGAACCTTAGGAACCCTCATGTTCATTTGTGGCTTTTTTCTATTCGCATGGATAGGAGGGGAGAAACTCTATTTCATGTACCTAGACCGTCCGGCGAAGAATATCACCGAAATTTCTGGTTTTTATATCGCTTTGACCACCATGGTCATTGGTACTCAAATGTTCTTGGCAGGCTTTGTTGCTGAGTTGGTTGCACGGTCGGCTGTGAACAGGAACCAGTATTTGATAGCAGACGAGATCGGACTCTAATTCATCACTCCACTGCCCATTAGCTCTTCACCTTCGTACCAAGCAACGAATTGACCTGCTGCTATTCCGCGTTGTGGCTCATCGAAAACGATGTACAGTCCTTCTTCTTTTTGCTCCAATGTGCACCATTCCAATGGCTGACGGTATCGAATCCGGGCAAGGAAACGTTTCGATTCGCCTGCTTCTAATTTAAGGTCTTCTCGAATCCAATGCACATCCTCTCGAACGACAAAAATACCTTGTCGGTAAAGTCCTGGGTGTTCATCACCTTGTCCGACAAAAACGAGATTGTTTACCACATCGGTTCCCAAAACGAAGAGAGGTTTTTCTTTTCCACCTACTTGCAATCCACGGCGTTGACCGACGGTATAAAAGTGCGCTCCGGTGTGCTCTCCAGCTATTTCACCATCGTTTTCAGCATACACAAACGAAGTAAAACGCACAGCATCCACATCCCTGCCGCTGGCAGGAGCTGAAAACAAAGGAGTGTCAGGCGCAATTTCAACAATCTTACCTCGCTTAGGAGCGAGCTGTTGTTGCAAGAACACCGGCAATTTTACCTTGCCTATGAAGCACAACCCTTGCGAATCTTTTTTGTCTGCCGTCACCACACCAGCCTCATGCGCGAGTGCGCGGACCTGCGGTTTCGTTAGTTCGCCTATCGGGAAGAGGGCTTTTGAAAGCTGCTTTTGGGTGAGCTGACACAGGAAATAACTTTGATCTTTGTTGTTGTCGATACCCGCAAGCAGGCTATGCACCTCGGTTCCATCTTTCACAACTGTCGCTTTTCGGCAATAATGTCCGGTAGCTACATAGTCGGCGCCTAGCTTCAACGCGGCGTCTAAAAAGATGTCGAACTTTATTTCACGATTGCAAAGCACGTCGGGATTTGGTGTCCGCCCCGCTTCATATTCACTGAACATGTAATCAACAATTCGCGACTTGTATTCAGCGCTGAGGTCGAGGACTTGGAAAGGGATTCCGAGTTGTTCGGCCACGAGCATGGCGTCGTTGCTGTCGTCAATCCACGGACATTCATTATTAATCGTAACCGACTCATCGTGCCAATTGCGCATGAAAATGCCAATTACATCATACCCCTGTTGAAGCAAAAGGTAAGCTGCAACGCTGGAATCTACACCGCCTGAAAGTCCGAGGACAACCCGTTTCATGCTGCAAAGGTAGCATGAAAGAACAGAATATTTCGCTGTAAGAAAGTTCCTACAATGCTTATGACGTTAAAACTTACAAAATCTGAATCTGTCACGTGTAATTTCACCTTATGACAGAATCAGCGGTAAAAGGACGTGTAAATTATGTGCAATCGGTATTATTGATCGACGACAATCCGAGTTGCAATTTCATAATGCGCGAGTTTATCAAACTAGCTGATGCAGGCATTTTAGTGCATGAAGCTGAAAGTGTTGATGAGGCATTGGAAATATTAGGTCAGGCTGAAATATTTCCAGAGGTAGTTTATGTAGATCTCAATATGCCCGTCAAGAATGGTTTCGATTTCATCGAAGAATTTGAAACGATGTTCGCTAAAAGTCACCCCGAGACGAAGTTATATATGTTAAGCAGCTCACTGCGCAGTGAAGATAAAGATGCTGCTATGATGTACGCCAGCGTTGTTGATTTCGTCAATAAGAACGAGATTGATAGCTTCTTGCAGGCGACTCTCCTACGCTTGCATGCATAATAATCAGAAGTATTTCCGTATTTTTCCGTTTGATAATGCTCTTCAGATGATGCTTTAAAAGCATATTTGAGAAAAAAATCGTAATTACGCATCCAACGACGAGGCAACCGTTTTATTTTGTCTACGTCTAAAGAATGTCAAGTACATGGCAGATGAACATCTTCAATCGCTGATAAAGGACTGTTCCCTCGGGAATAGGCGTGCTCAGCAAGAGATTCATAAGCGCCTGTACGGGACGATGATGGCTGTGTGCCTGCGTTACACGAGAGATGCCGACCAAGCGCAAGATATTTTGCAGGAAGGATTTATTAAAGTGTTTGCGAGCATCGATAAGTTCAACTTCGAAGGTTCATTTGAGGGCTGGGTGAGGAGAATTGTTGTGAACACAGCCATAGATTTCTTTCGGAAGAAGAAAACAGATTTTCTACTTCTTGGAGAAAACCAGTCGGTGGAGGAGTTCACCGATTTAGAAGATGAGATTGACGAAGAAGAGGAACGGGATTTTACACCGGATCAGATTATAGCAGCGATGCAACTTTTGACCCCGGCTTACCGCACCATTTTTAACTTGTATGTGTTTGAGAATCTTACACATAACGATATTGCTGAGAAGCTTGGGATTAGTTCGGGAACGTCTAAATCTAACTTCGCAAAGGCAAAGAGAAACTTGAAACGAATTTTACTAAACGACTCGAAAGATCGAAATGAGTAATAAATTAACAGGATTTGAATCGGGATTGCAGAAGGCGCTGGAGAACCACCAAGTGCCATACAATCCGGAAAGCTGGGACAGCTTGAACAGTAAACTGAACAGTGGATCGTCGAAAAGCGATAGCGCCTCTTTGGTAGCTGCTGCTATGACCCTACTTGTTATTGCTGGTAGCTCATTTTGGTATTTCTTTGCGAGTGATGCGGCGACGTCTGCTCATCGTGCAACGTTGTCTGAATTGGTGGTTCAGAAAGACAGCTTTGCATCTATCCGCATGAAAGCGATAGAAGCACGTGAATGGCACGAAATTATTGATGAGTCAGCAATCGATGAGCGCATTGAATCAACATCAAGCGCTACAGAGAATAGAGACGGTGGAGTTAACAACACGTCAGCAACCATCGGTAGACAAGATTCCAACCAAAACAGAAATATCGTTAGTCCTAGAAACAATCAAATCGCATCTGCTACTGAGGTGTCTAGTGCCCCTGTTATGAACATTGCTGAATTGCCAGCATCAGGAGGTTATCCAGCGATTCCGATTTCAGTTAGTGCACGTGAAGCTTGCGCAGGAACCTCTGTAGACTTCAACATATCTGCGGAACTCGTGAACGCTAGCTACCTTTGGAACTTTGGAGACGGTAGTTTTTCAAACAAACCAAATCCAGTTCATACCTACAATAAACCGGGGACTTACGATATTACACTGTCTGTGACCTCAAAAGATGACGGATTTATTCGCACAACAACCATTGATAATATGATCGTTGTGAATCCATCTCCAGAAGCGTCATTCACTTGGGAGTTTGTAGAATTGGATGGCGACAACCCAGTTGTGAAACTGAGCAATGAATCGCAACGTGCAGACAAATGCGAGTGGGTAATTACTGAATCAAACTACCGCACTGAAATCAACCCTGTGTATACGTTCAATGAAAATGGTTTGAACATCATCGAGTTGGTGGTAAGCAATGAATTTGGATGTCAAGACAAGAAAGTGAAAGCTCTCGCTGTGAATGAAGACTATTCATTGCAGGCTGCCGAATCGTTCTCTCCAAATGGAGACGGCAGTTATGATACTTTCATGCCTCGCGGATTGATGGACGGTAGAATGATGTTCGAAATGATCATCTACCAGAATGATGAGCAGGTATTCAGAACAACAAGTCCGAAAAAAGCATGGGATGGCACCCTGCCAAACGGCTCAGTTGCACAAGTTGGAAACTCATTCAATTGGGTAGTAATCGTCTACCAAAAGAACGGAGATCAAAAGTTTTACAGCGGTGACCTGTCTGTCACACCTTAACCAAAACAAGCTATATTTTTTGTAGGATGAGGCCGGAAAGTAACTTTCCGGCCTTTTTCTCGTATTTTTGCTGAACCCTCAACTACTAAGAATGACCAGCACCAACCCTAAACGTGTTTGGCTTGGATATTTTTTACCTCCCGTTTTAGCTGCTATTGGCCTGCTGGCGTGTATAACAGTTTCAGCAAACGTGATAACCTCCCAAAGTGCTGATTGCATTTCATGTGATGGCACAGCCTCAATTGCAATAGCGCTAACAGCAACTGTGCAATATGAATGGTACGATGACGCAGGAAGCTTAGTATTTGTTGATTCAAATAACTCTGGTTCTTCTCAAGTATCTAATCTTTGTCCGGGTTTATACCAAGTGCAATATACTGATGGTATCAACAACGGACAATCTTGGTTTACAATCAATACCCCAAGTTTGAACGCCGGGCAGCCAGTTCAAGACACCATTTGTACAAGCACAGGGAATGTAAACCTGTTCAACTTGCTGAGCAGCAGTCCTTCAAGCGGCGGACAATGGTACAGCCCTTCGCTTTCTCCAATATCCAATATCCTGAATTCAAACAACGCTGTAAATGGTTTCTATAGTTATGTACTAACAGATGGTGTATGCACAACTACGTCTGGTGTGCATGTTACAGCTATTCAAAACGCCAATCCTGGATTATCTACCACTTATCTGATTTGTGAAAACTACACGCCTTTCAACCTGACTTCGGTTATGGCTGGAAATCCAGATGTTGGGGGTACTTGGTTTGACGTCATGGGAAATCTCACATCCGGCATGTACGATCCTGCTGTTGACGTAACGGGCTTATTTACCTATCATGTCGATTTCGTTGTTGGATGTCCTGCAGCAGTCAGCACGCTGTATGTGATTGAAAACCAATTGCCAGATCCGGGGCTTGACGATGTTATCAGTGTATGTCCTTCTGGATTTGCATTCGAAATGACCGATATTCTCGGCGGCACGCCCGCTTCTAACGGGGTGTGGTACAATGATCAGGGCGATATCGTTTCTTCCACTTTTGATCCTTTGGTGATGCCTCAAGGTGAGTATACGTATTCTGTGGCTGGCGCTACTCCTTGTCCGAATGCTGAAGCACACTTGGTTGTGAACTTTACAGGCGGCATAAATCCAGGCCTAGGCCAAAATATTGAAGTTTGTAGCAACGAACCTGCTTTCGATTTGTTCAGCTTGATAACAAACTCACCAGATCTAGGCGGCGAATGGACCTTGCAGGGAAACGTGGTCTCTAGCAACTTTGACCCACAGAACAGCACTGGAGGTACCTACAGGTATACCGTGAGTGGTGTGGGTTGTCAACCGTTGTTCACGGAAATGCAAGTGAGCGTGGAACAGCTTCTAAATGCAGGTCCTGATTTTTCTACCACAATGTGTTACGACGAAAATGGTCTAAACCTTCAGTCGCTGCTCAGTCCTTCAGCTGCCAATGGTGGCGAATGGCGCCAAGGTGGGGCCGTTATATCTCCAATGATCACGCCCGCGTCAGGAACCATTTCGGTGTACGAATACTTTCTTGAAGGCAATGTTTGTCCGGCTCAGAGCGCTATCTAT
>JANRAA010000118.1 GCA_030728235.1 Flavobacteriales bacterium | reverse complement strand
AGGCTGTATCTGCACAACCAAAAGCCGACGTCCCAATGAGTTCAACAGTGTACGTTGCTACATCGGTAGTAAAATTCTCAAAAATGTGCGTTGGTGTTGCCGCTGTACTTCCGGGTGTTCCATCGCCAAAATCCCATTGGAAGAGGTTTATTCCTTGAATAAATGGCATGGTCACGATTAGCGGTGAACAGGCCGAATCGGGGACGATGGTGAAATCAAAATTGGCCGTTGGGTATACAATGACATTGGTAGATGTGGTATCGTTGCATCCGTTTGAGGCGTAAGCGATAAGGGTCACATCGTAGTTTTGGACGAAACTCGTGGTGTTGGTATACAGGTGAGTAGGGCTGGTCTGTGTGCTGGTAGCGCCGTCACCGAATGTCCATAAATAGTTCGACGCACCGGTAGACGTGTTGATGAATTGCGCATCAAAAGGGGCACAACTTGGTGGCGTGGTGTTGTCGATAAAAGAAGCCAAAGCACCTGGTAATACAGTAATCTCCAATGTGTCTGACGACCCACAACCAAAGGCGGTATATGCGGTCATGACGACAATGTACGTGGTGTCGATTGAAGTAGTATTGATAAAAGTATGCGTTGGTGCTTCGAGGTTGCTACCGCTACCATCGCCAAAGTTCCATGCATAGTTCGTAGCTCCGATGGAGTTATTAAAGAACTCAACCGTAAGTGGCGAACAACCGGAGTTGATGTCGGAACTAATGTCTGGATCTGGAGCAGGCTCTACATCGATGGTTTGGGTGGTTGAGCCACTGCAATTGGCTGTATTCACTGAAAGTGTAACATCGAAGCTACCTGTAGTTTGGTAGACGTGTTCAGGTGAAGGGCCAAAAGCTTGGTCGCCGTCTCCAAACTGCCACTGCCAAGAAGTGATTGGGTTTCCTGGAGAGCTGGTTGAAAAATCAGTGAATTGGGCTATTTCGCCCTCACAAACGTTGTCGGCGAGGAAGTCGACGACTGGTGAAGCATATACATGCACGACTTCTTGATCAGAATCCAAACATCCGTTGATGCCTTCTGCCAGTAGGGTAACGACATAGTTTCCTGGACTAGTAAAATCAACCGGTGGTGGATCTTCACCATTGAATGAGAATGGAGGCACTGTAAATGTCCATTGGTAGTCTACCGCTCCCGTTGAAAGGTTCGAAAAATCAACGGTGATGCTGTCACATCCGTCGAGATCATCAAATCCAATGTTTGCTACTGGGGCTGGCAGCACTACCACTGGTAGACAAGCGGTGTCGGCACAAGCTGCGCTTGACCCTTGAACACTCACACGTGTGCACACTTGGTAGGTACCTGGGTTGTTGTATACGTAAGTTATGTTCCCGCCGCCTGTTGGCAACCAGCCCACACCGTCGCCAAAGTTCCATTGGAATGAATTTCCTCCACCGGTAGATTGCTGGAAAAAGGAAATTGGCTCTCCAACGCAAATGGTATCCGTAGAAGCGTTCAAAGCGGCTGTTGGTGGCGGCACAATTTGAATGGTGATGTTAGCTGTATCGATTCCACAAAAGTTCGAATCGAGCATCATCACTTCATAAGTTCCAATGCCTGGATATGCAATTGTATGCGGGAATGTTGGTGGCCAAGGTGTCCAATCGATGATCGAATCGTATCCTTGTCCCCAATAGTCGCCGAAGTTCCAATATTCGTAACGTTGAAAGATATTCCCCTGAAACAAACAGTTTCGCTGGGTGGTATTGGTGAATGTTACGGTGGTATCTGGGTAGCACAGCAGCGTTGCTGATGCGGTAATGGCGGCATCATCGATATCCCAAATGCGGATGGGATTGAATGTCGCCTCACTTGGACCACCTTGGATGGTGTTACAGGCGTTTGAAGCTGTTAGAGACACCTCTGTTTCACAGTCTACAGTTCCTTGTTCATAGACGTGTGATATGGTTTGTCCGAGGTTGGTGTAGTCGTATGTTTCGGTCGGACTACCATCACCAAAATCCCAAATAAAAATGGTGTTTTGCGATACGTTGGTTGAAGAGTTGATGAACTCCATAAGTTGAGGGGCGCAGGCCTGTGTCAACCCACCAACTGGTATTTGTATGGAAGCACTAGAGGATTCTTCCATGATCATGCTACCCGTAATAACACACCCAGATGAGGTTTCAGTAATTGTTACAGTATATACATCTACTGTGGCAGCAAATACGTGAGAAATGGTTGAGGGCGTGTTCCACGAAGCACCAGAGGTGTTCGGAGTGCCATCGCCCCAGTTGATTTCGTATGGTCCCCAGTTATTTGGTGATTGCAAATTCAGGGTATACGCGTTGCCTGAGCAGTTATACCATGTCGGAGTCGCCGATGTATTGCCGAAGAAGTCGAAAACTGTCGGACATTGTCCAAAAGCCATAGACGGCAGCAATAGCATCACAACAAAGGCAGGGTGGAAAAGAATGTTCCGTGCTCTTCTCATGATAGGGTGTACGTCGAAACCGACGTAATGGATACGATTTATAGGGTGTTTGGAAAAAAAATATGAAATACCCGCTCTTTTGCCGTCAGTCGTTCACTTTCCAAATGTAGAGTAATCAGGAAGTTGGCGATTGTAGGAGGATTCTGATTTTGTCCACAATCTGTTCAACAGCCGGACAAACCATCGTGTTTTTTGCCGTGAGGGGCATGAGTTGGTAGACGTTTTTCCTGTCTGTATGCGGGTATTCGCGGCAAGCAGCCGGACGATCGGAGTATACTTCACAGGTGTTATCGTCGAGTAAAAAGGCACAAGGAGATTGATGCAATACATAATCGCCTTCATTATCGAGATAGAGATATTTGGTTACGAAGTCGGAAGGGCGCATGCGCAATCGCTTCGATAGCCGATCGATATCGCGGTCTTTGAAGATCGGACTTGTTGTTTTGCAGCAGTTGGCGCACTTCAGACAATCTGTTTTCTCAAAAACAGCATCGTGGGTGTCGTGAAAAAGGGTGTCGAGCTTGCGCGGATTCATTTTTTGCAGCGACAACAAGAACTTTTTGTTCTCCTTCTGTTTGTCTTTGGCCCGCTTTAAGAAATCACCAGGAAACTCACTCATGTGGATTGTGGAAAGCGGGGTTGTTCACAAAGCTGGTATCGGTGAGCGTCTTCAAGAAATTGATGATATCGGCCTTGCTTTGAGGAGACAAAGTTAGTCCGCCCGAAGTGTACTTCATAAATGGGTCGATGGTTTCCGATGGCTGTCCGCCACTGTTGTAATGCTCAACCACTTGTTCAAGCGTCGAGAATCGTCCATCGTGCATATAAGGAGCGGTCAGTTCAATGTTCCGCAAGGTTGGGGTTTTGAATTTACCCATTTGAAGCGGATCGCCTGTTACGCCTCCAACACCTAGATCTGTGAAAACGGCATCCAAGCCATTGTTGTGAGGTAAATAATCTGAAAATTGCATTCCAGCTTCGACGTGGCAATGGAAGCAATCGGCGCCGAATTCACCGCCCACAACCACTTCGGGGTCGCCGCCTTCTTTTAAGAAAAGCTCGTATCCGCGGAACTCACTTTCTGTCAAAATATACTCACCCCTGCGCCACTTATCAAAATTACTATCAGCACTGATTAGGGTTCTTAAAAACTGAGCGATGGCTTTCCGCATGCGCAATTCAGTTACCTCTGTGCTTCCGAATGCAGCAAGAAACTTTGGTGGGTAGATGGGATCGGCTTCGATTTTTGAAACAACGTCTTCCCAGGTTTCTGCCATTTCAATCGGGTTTACTACCGGGTCATGAATTTGCTCTTCAAGCGTTGCTGCTCGACTATCCCAAAAATAATCGCGTGCCCAACCGATATTGACCAGCGCCATTGATTGACGTTCGCCCACCGCACCGTTTACACCAACAGAAAACTGACTGTTGTCGGAGAATGCTGCCTCTGGCAAATGGCATGCGCCGCAAGAAATTGAATTGTCGCCAGAAAGTTGAACGTCCCAAAATAAAAACCTACCCAATTCAATGCCTTCAACGGTCATCGGATTGTCGACGGGGATGTCCATTGGAGGGAAGAATGGTGGAATAACAACAGTATACGGGGTCGGGTCTGAAGGCAAGCACGCAGTCTCTTCTTCTTCCTTGTTGCGACAAGAAAAAATGGAAACTACGGTGAGTAGAAAAATGAAATAATATGAGTGACTACTTTTCATTCAGGCCTAAAATTGGGGTTTTCTATGAATTCAACATCTGTTAAACTGTAAAGAAAAGATACCAATTGATCTTTTTGAGTGGAAGTGAGGTTCAATGGTTGAATACGCGCATCTTGCAACGTATGATTAACTCCACCGGCGTTAAAATGTTCAATCACCGCTTCCAAAGTAGGTATCGATCCATTGTGCATATACGGAGCTGTAAGGGCAATGTTCCTCAGTGAAGGAGTCATGAACTTCCCGTTGTCTGAAGCGTTTGATGTGATACGCTCCCGTCCATTGTCGGCATAAACTTCTTCCAAACCGATGTTGTAGTAGTTTCCATCTGAAAACAAAAAGGTTGAGTGGCATGAGCTGCAGGCAAGTTGTGGACTAAAAAAGAGATTCATCCCTGCGATAGCAGGCTCAGACAATGCAGAAAGATCACCATTGATATAGCGGTCATATGGCGAATTTCCAGAAACCAGGGTTCGTTCAAAAGCGGCTATAGAACGGGTAATTACGAAAGGGTCAACATCTCTGCCGTAAGCTTTCTGAGATAGCGCATTGACTGAAGGGTCGGCTTTTAGGATTTCGGCAACGTCTAGCACTGATACATCCATCTCTTCATGGCTGTCCATAGGTGCAAGTACTTGAAACTCCAACGTTGACACCCCACCATCAGCGAAAAGCCGATTTTTGTATCCAACATTTGCCAAAGACGGGGCGTTCCGAAATCCAAGTCGCTGCTCAATTCCAGGCGAAATTGGTACATCGTCAGCAAAAGAGAGTTCAGGGTTGTGGCAGGAGCCGCAAGAGACCGAGTTATCGCCCGACAAACGTGTGTCAAAAAAGAGATTCTTGCCCAAATCAATGCGCTCTTGAGTCAGTTCATTGTCGCTTGGGACGTTCATTTGCGGAAATCCTTCAGGCAAGTCTAGAACATATTTTTCTTGGGTTTCGGGCACGATGGGATCCACCTTACAAGAGGCAAACGCAATCAGACAGAAACCCAAAATCATTCTCATTTGCTTACGCTTATCGCTGCGTTGTATAAATCCATGAATCGACCAGCAAGTGGCAAATTGTCGGTCGTGTGGGTGATGTAATCCGTTTGTAAATTAATGGTGTCGTCGGTACCGTTTAAAAACTTTTCTGCTTCAAAAACGATATCCAGATTCACAGCCGATTCACCAACCGTAAAGTCTACAGCATATTCGTGCTCTGCATAAAAATTGTCAGTTCCGATATGAAAAGCATAGGGCTGATTGAGAATTGTAGCTTCTGCATCAAACGCTGTTTTACCTTCGAATTTCACGAAAATGTATCCCGAGTTCCAAGTCCAAAACATACCCTGGGCTCCCGAAATGCTCAAAGGAGAATCATTCGGGTACGAAGCAGGGTCGGTACCTGTATTAATGTCTGCAGGCACACCAATGGCAAAACGCAAACCGGTGTAGTTGCCAGCAGGCAATGAAACAGACCATGTATTTGCATTCGCGAAATTCACCAACTCTGCGTCAGAAATACTCACGGCAGAGCCGTCTGCACTGATGGCTTTGATGCCTGTAATGTATGATTTAAACATCTCAACACGAATTGGATGTCCGAAGGAGTTCGTATACGTGTCTCCACTAACAAGAGGAGCCCCTTCCCATGTGGCTCGGGTGTCAATATTAACTGTGCCAGAACAAGGCTCTTCTGCGACATCGTCTTTTTTACAG
>JANRAA010000117.1 GCA_030728235.1 Flavobacteriales bacterium | reverse complement strand
TTACGTAGGGTAAAGGAACTAGAAAGAGAGCGGACGCTTTTTTCGTCGAAGCCCCCGAAGGCTAAGTCTCCCGAAGCCAAAGCCCCCGAAGGCTGAGGCTCTCGAAGCCGAGGTTCTCGAAGCCGAGGCACTCGAAGCCGAGGTGAAAGTGAGAGCGGAAGCTATTTCCCCACCGTAACCTCCCCACTCAACACTCCCTCTAGTACGTTAACAATTTCACCAAGTGGAACATACCAAGTTGATTACACCTGGTCGCCTTCAGGAGGTAACAATTCAAATGATGGCAATTACACCAACATCACGGTTGTCGATGATTATGTTGTAGCCGCTCAGTTAAATGGAAGCAGTTGCGTGGTGCTGTCTGACCCGTATAGTTTCTCGGCCGAAGTATGTCTGGGTAACCCTGATTTAAACTGGGATGGATTTGTGAATGCAGGAGATCTTATAGACCTTTTGGGCCCATTGCAAACTAGCTGTAATTGTCAAGCTGATATAACAGGAGATGGTTTCGTTGATTCAGCAGATTTATTGCTATTTGTCCAATATATGGGACTTCCAGCGCCAGGTTGTTCAAATTGATCAGACTTATTCAAAAAAAAGGGGGTGTCTGGACAAAGACACCCCCTTTCATATTATGATACTTTCTTATTCGCCTTTCACTGAAATCAACTCAACGACAAAAATCAATGTCGAATAAGCCGGAATCGCTCCGCCTGGAGCCGGACGAGAACCGTAACCCAAGTTCTGTGGGATGTAGAACTCTGTCTTTCCACCTTCTTTCATCAATTGCAAGCCTTCAGTCCATCCTGGTATTACCTGGTTCAAACGGAAGGTAGCAGGTGTGCCACGCTCGTATGATGAATCAAATACTTTTCCGTCAATCAACCGACCTTCATAATGAACAGTAACCTCATCCGTAGCGAGTGGAGACGCTCCAGTGCCTTCTGTCATTACTTTGTATTGAAGTCCAGTAGCTGTGGTTACAACACCAGGCTTCGTAGCGTTTGCTTCCAAATAATCGATGCCTTCTTGTTGCATGGCTTTCTCTTTAGATTCTTTTATTTTGGTTAATTCAGCGCGCACAAATGTGTCAGCTGTCATTGGGTCCATCACCGCGGCGCTGTCAAGCTGGTCTTTCATTCCCTGCGCCAAAGCAGCAGAATTGATGTCGGTAATGCCTTGCATTTTCAAGTTCTCGCCAATGCTAACTCCAAGAGCGTAGCTCAAAGAATCTTGCGTGTTGGTCAAATCACTGCTTGCGTTAAACGTTGAATTGGTTTTGCATCCCGCCGCTGCGGCAAGACACAGTAAGAAAACAATTTTTTTAGTCATTAGATGGTTGGTATTTGATCACGTGTAAAAGTCAACTCACTTGGAGTCGAAAGTTTTTCGTTAAATGTATATCCTTGAACGTTGAACCCTTTCAATAACTCTGGGTCACTTATTTGATTGCGAATGATGTAGCGTGCCATCAAGCCTCGTGCGTGCTTAGCATAGGTCATCAACACTTTGTACTCGCCGTCTTTCAATTCCTTGAAGTGACATGTAATGATGTCTCTCTTCAACTCTTTGGTCTTGATGACTTTGAAGTACTCAGAAGAAGCTAGGTTGATCAATGGGCCATCGGTAGCCGATTCGTTGATCATATCGGTGACTTTGCTTCCCCAAAAAGAGTACAAATTTCGCTTGGTTGGTGTCACCGCCCACGATGTGCCCATCTCCAAACGATACGGCTGGATCAAATCCAAGGGCTTCAAATATCCATACAAGCCACTCAAAATCCGAAGGTGCTTTTGCGCAAATTCAAAGTCTGGATCGGTAAAGTTGTCGGCACGCAATGCCCGATAAACTTCTCCCTTAAAAGCCAATACGGCTTGTCGAGAATTACCAAGGTGAAAGGGCAGGTGCCACTCCTGAAATCGCTGAAAATTCTCGTCAGCAATGGATGTGTTGACGTGAAAAAGTTTCTCTAATTTCTTTGAAGAAAATTTTTGCAGCTTCGAAACAAGGTAGGCAGCGTCGTCTAATAACTTGGGCTGACTAGCGCTTTCGGTATTGGGTTCACTTTGAAAATCCAGGGTCTTCGCGGGTGATATAACAATGAGCATGCTCTATTTTTCAATTAGGTCCGACAAAAGTATAAACTTCGTCGTAGGTTATCGCAACAATTTAATGCCACGCGGTGTGATTTCAATTTTGCGCTGCCTGTACAGTTGTCCAACTGCCATTTTGAAGGTGCTCTTGCTCATTCGCAAACGCAGTTGGATTTCTTCCGCGGGTGTGTTATCGTTTAATCGCAAATACCCGCGGTGCTGATTCAACATATCCAATATCCGCTCAACTGCCTCATCTACCTTTCCTCTTCCTGGCTTGTGCATGGAGATGTATAGCCCGTCGCGATTGTTGTCGCGGACATAACCTACATATGTGTCACCACGCTTGATGCCGGGCAGTGCGTCGTTCTTGTGCAAGAAAGCGCGGTACTTGCCATCAACAATGGCTACCTGGCCGACGTCGCCTTTGTCTAATACCATGAACTTAATGGTGTCGCCTTGTTTATAAGGCGATTCATCAAGCATAAACCGTGAAACTTGAGTCGATAACACGGCCCTACTTTCTTTCTCACTGTAGAATAAGGTCATGTAATAACGCCGTCCTTCCTCAACTGGGGTTTCTTGGTATTCGCGAAACAAGGGGATGTCTTCTTCAACGCCGATGTTCACAAATCCCACTCCTTGTGCCACGTTTGTGACGCGCAAAAATGCAATCACTCCATTCGATACCAAAGGCATCTGACGGGTGGCACGGGTGGTTAGCGTGCGGTCGGTCCACAAAAAGACGTCCAACATATCGCCGGGCTTGTCGCCAGCTACAATCTCGCGCAATGAGATCGGAATGGCTTCGCCCATACTGTCTAAATATGCCATGTTGCGCTCAATGCGCGCAATCGGCAGGGTGGTAATAATTCCTGGTTCTGAAAATATCATGGCCGACAAAGGTACGACTTCCTTGTTTTGTTTTGTTTCCAGATTAATAATTACATTTGGTCGAAACCTAAACCACATCTGCAATGCGAAAACTCTATTCTTTTTTGATTTTTTCTCTCATTGCGCTTCAGTCTTATGCGCAATGTCAACCTGGTGAAGTAGAGATTACAATCTTTATTTCTCTAGACGCTTGGGGTTATGAAAACTACTGGGAAATCTACCCTGAAGGTGAAATGTGCGGCTCGGCAACAATTATCAGCGGAGGGAACGAAGCTCAGGTCGGCTGCGCTGGCGCCGGACAACAAGATGCCACGGGCGGAAATGGCTACCCAAGCAACACCACCGTTGAAGCGGGTTCGGCTTGCCTAACTATAGGTGAAAATTATACGCTGCAATTTATCGATGATTGGGGCGATGGTGGATCCCAATGTTTTATCTACCAAGATGGCGTCCCTTCGTTTATTTTTACCGGTGGTGGAAGTGGGAATACTTGGACATTCACTGCTGGTGATAACGCAATCCCTGAATATGATTTGCCGTGCGGCGCGGTATCAGTAGAAGTTGATGGACCTGGAACTCTCATTAACAACGTTGATGCTACCGGACAATTTTTTGAAGTGGTGCCTCCTGGCGATAACTGTCAACTTCCTGGTTTGTGGTGCGAAACAGGCATCGATAACTCTGTTTGGCTGACTTTCGAAGCTCCTGCTGCAGGTGCTTATGAAATCGCAACCTGCAATTCAGGGACGAATTTCGACACGCAACTCGCTGTTTGGTCAGTTGATGATTGCCTTGATTTCTCTTCTTTTAGTCTAGAAGCATCAAATGATGATATTGCTGGCGGATGCGCTGGCGGTGCATTTTATGCCTCTCGATGCTACGTTTCTTGCGTAGAAGCTGGTCAGGTGTTTTACATTCAGGTAGACGGATGGAACGCTTCAGAAGGCGATGCCGAGATAACTGTATCTACTTACGACGCTGAAGTGTCACTGTCTGCCCAAGTAAACTCTATGGCATGCGCTGTTGACAAAGGCGAACCAGGAACAGGGTCCATTAACTCTTTCCTTGTTGGTGCTGGTGTTAATTTTGAAGTGTCATGGTCAGGTCCTGGCGGCTACACCGCCGATACGCCAAGTATTACAGGTCTCGAAGAGGGAACCTACACGTGCACAGCCACAACTTCTTGTGGTGATGAAATAACGCTGTCGTTCGAAATCACCATGCCGTCTTTTCTCTCACTTTCTATGTCGATAACCCAACCAGATTGTCCGCAAAGTGGAAACGGCATCGCTCAGGCCATCGGAAATGGGGGAACTGCTCCTTATGTTTATGAGTGGACCGGTCCGAATGGATACACCAGTGATTTGGGAACAGTTACTGATCTTAATGAAGGTCAATACAATTTGGTGATGACCGATGACAATGGGTGCACATACAATCAACAGATCAACGTGACTTCTCTAAACAATCTGCCGCTCGATCTGGGAAGCGATGCTGCGCTTTGTCAGAATTATGGTGAAACGCTGCTACTTTCTGCTCCCGCAGGATACATATACACTTGGCAAGATGGCTCTCAAAACCAGTTTTACCTTGTCGACTCTGAAACATTGGATCTCGGCGAATATTCGTTCATTTTGAACATGGAGAATGCTGAAGGCTGCTCTGCGGTTGATGCAGTCGTAGTGTCTGTTGAACTTTGTGGCGGTGTTGAGAATGAAGATTTTGAATCACCAACGTTGTTTCCAAACCCAACCACCGATATGGTAACGATTTCTGGGTTGATAGAGAATAGCAGAATTGATGTCGTTGATGCTAGCGGTCGTCTGATAGAAAGCATCTTCAGCTCAAGCACTAGCCAAATTATAGACATGCAAAACCAAGCACAAGGTATCTACTTTGTACGGGTTGAGGTTGCTGAAAGGACGTTTGTTTATCGAGTGACGAAACAATAATCTAGGAAATACTCCGCAGCACGCGAGTGGTATATTCTAAATCTTGTTCCGAAAAATCTCGGTGTGTTACAAAGCGTATTTTGCTCGGCCCAAAAGGCATGCAGAATACGCTTTGTGATTTCAAGAGGTCGCAGTATTTCGCCGCTTCGTTGTTGCTGACGTCGAAAATAACAATGTTGGTATCTACCGGCTGAATGTCTCGCACCCATGTCAACTCTCCCAAAGTACTTGCGAGCGATTTGGCACGTTCATGGTCTTCAACCAAAAGTGGTAATTGGTGATCCAAAGCATATAGTCCGGCTGCCGCCAAAATCCCTACTTGACGCATGCCGCCACCCATTACTTTTCGGGTGCGATGGGCTTCTTTGATAAACGCCTTGCTTCCCAAAAGTACCGATCCTGCTGGTGTTCCCAATCCTTTGCTCAGACAAATAGACACGCTATCAAACAACTCTCCGTAAGCTTTCACATCGTTGCCGCGCGCAACCAAGGCATTGAAAACACGAGCGCCGTCGAGGTGAAATGGGAGGTTTTGTGTTCTACACCATTCGCTAATTCGCAGCAACTCGCTCACATCCCAACAACTGCCGCCGCCTTTGTTGCAGGTGTCTTCAGCACTCACGAGCGATGTCCGAGCATAATGGCTATCTCCCGGATTTACTTCTGACATAACGTCTTCCAAGGTGAATCGACCTCTGTCGCCATGCAGCAATCGCACGCTGGCACCGCTGTTTCGGGCTATTCCGCCTCCTTCGTAGTTGTAAATATGTGATAAACGATCGCAGATGACTTCGTCGCCAGGCTGGGTGTGCACGTTGATGGCGATTTGGTTGGTCATGGTTCCTGACGGACAAAACAAACCGGCTTCGTGGCCAAACATGTCGGCCAATCGCTCTTGCAGCGCATTCACAGTCGGGTCTTCGCCAAATACATCGTCGCCCACAGGAGCGGTCATCATGGCTTCAATCATGCCCTGAGTCGGACGGGTTACGGTATCACTGCGA
>JANRAA010000116.1:25636-31075 GCA_030728235.1 Flavobacteriales bacterium | reverse complement strand
TTTTTGTAAAACAAAACTGCCCAACGCTCTCGCGTTGGGCAGTTTTTCATTCTTCGTGACTCTGTTAGGATTCGAACCTAAAACCTCCTGATCCGTAGTCAGGGACTCTATCCAGTTGAGCTACAGAGCCATCCTTCCGTTGCATTTCTGCGTTCGGGGGTGCAAATATATAAAAAGGTTTTATTCAATCCAGTTTTTTGAATTGTAATTCAGAAAAATCGAAATCGGGGTTATCAACGTCGACGAACAATTCATCGATATTCCCCTCATTATCAAGTGAAAAGCGAATAAATCCCGATGGCAACATCATAGATGTCCCCCAGTTTAATTGGAAGGTGTCATAGTGCCAATGACGCAATGTGCCTCGAAAAAGTGGTGTTTGCTCGAATTGAAATGCAAGTTGGTCACCAATTACACGAATGATCATGTTCCCGTACATCGGACCTCCGTATTTGCCAGCATAGTGAGACAAACTTTTACTCATCTTCGCATCTTTTACACGGGCTTCTTCTGCAGTTGCGGCAGCCTCCTTTTCCGCAATTTCAGCTTCCTTTTTGCTCTTTAGCAGCCTATTCCCCCAATCGTTCTTCTCTTTTGAGCCAAGCAATCGGTCGAGTGTTTCCATTCCCATGGCGTATGATAACGAGCTAACATTGTTTGTTACAATAATAATCCCCCAGCCTTCTTCTGGCACCATAATCGATCGTGAAATCATCCCATCGTAACCGCCACCATGACTAACAATCTGTTTACCGTGTAGGTTACTCAGCTCCCATCCTAGCCCGTACCCATTGAAAGTCATCGAAGGCATCAATCGCCGGCGCCATCCACTTATGTCTTCCGGAGTATGCATTTTCCACATCTCCCAAGCAGTGTTATCACTCCACAGGGTATCTCCATTTACTTTGCCTTTCGCAAGTTGTAACATCAACCATTTCCCCATATCATTAGCACTGGCCAAAAGGGCACCTGCAGGTGCGATGTTATCCCAATTGACCCAATCAATGGTTTGATTTGCGCCATTCTTCTCGTTGTGTGGCAGAGCTACGTCGTCTCCGTTTCTGAATTCTGTTACAGATAATTTCGCATCGTTCATACCTGCTGGTTGCAGTATTCGTTCGCGGACAAACTCTTCCCATGACTTGCCTGTTACAACAGGAATTATCTCACCAGCAGCCAGAAACAGTATATTCTGATAACCGAAATGACTTCGGAATCCATATGCCTGCTTCAAGTACTTTGCCCTGCGCAAAACCTCATCACGTGAATGTGTTGATCCATACCAAATCAAATCGCCACTAAATGTTTCCAAACCGCTTCTATGGCAAAGCAAATCGCGAATGGTGAGGTTAGCAGATACATAAGGGTCGTACAATTCAAACCACGGCAAGTACTTTTGTACCTTATCGTCCCAAGATATTTTGCCCTCTTCAACCAACATTCCGAGCGCGGCAGCAGTGAAGGCTTTTGTATTCGACGCCACTGCGAAAAGAGAATTTGGTGTAACAGGTGCCTTGGTATTCACATCTTTAACGCCATACCCTTTTGACAATGCCACTTTCCCGTCTTTAACGATGCAAATCGCCATTCCTGGCACGTTCCAGTCTTTAAGCGATTGCGCATAATACGCATCCAGTTTTTTGACTTCTTTGTCGAAATCAACAGCGCTTACAGCTGTAGAAATGATAACAAAAAGAGTGAAGAATATAAGTCTCATGGTGTGAATTTAGTCCGACAAAGTACAGAATAAATTCGCGGAAGAGATCGATTTTGAGACACTTCTGAAGAAATAAAGCGAAATGTGAATGATACGGAAGCTTGCAATTTTGCAACTTCCCGTATAATTAAATCAAGGTGAAAAGTCTTAAGAATAAAGACCTTTGAAAAAAGTGAAAACTACCCCCAATCAACTCTCCCGACTCACCCAACCAAATACCGCTCTTCAACAACCCCCAAATGATGAACCACATGGCCAGCTATGATCAACCCGATCTCGTAAACACTTATCGGATCATATCCACTAAATGACCCCGTGCGAAGCATCTGCTCTTCGCTCAAATTATCAAACAAGGCATAGGTAGATTGTCGAACAGCCGTAAATTCATCTAGAATAGACTCTCCACTCCTGTTGCTAGCATCCGACAAGGGCACATACGCATTCTCATCAAAACCGGGTAAAGCCGATTGATCTCCCCTCGAGAAACGCAACGCACGATACGCCATGATTCGCTCTGTATCAATCATATGAAGAAACAACTCAGCCAACGTCCACTTGCCCGGAGCATAAGCCATCTTCCATTGGTCTTCGGTAAGGGCCGACATGACACCAACGGCCATTTCTTCAGTTACTTCGAGGCTAACAGCCACATCCGAAGATGGAGACTGTTCTATATAACCGCGGAAATATATCTTGCTTTCACTCATTTCAAAATGCGTTACCTGTTTATTTAATACCGTTTACTCTTAAAACCATTCCGTTTACGAAATGACTAGAAAAAGATTGAAATACGTAGATATCTTTATAATGTCAGTTTCACAAAGGGCTACTACGATCTTCAAGTAGTTATTTGGTTAAGGTTTCAAGTAGGGCTCCCAATGGGGGGCCCTTTCTCATGCTAGATGGTGAAGCTCAAGAAAAAAGATTTATTCATCAACTTCTCCTCATAAGTGCCAAGCTTAACGTTGTCGCGCATAAATCTTACGCCCAACCCTATCTCGTAGGTCTCGTTAAAAAACATCTCAAATCCAGTCCCGAAAAACCATCCGTAACCCGTCGATGTGAGATTACTAGCCGGCCCGTTGAAGTTATTCGGACCAATGAAGTTCACCCACAAATCAAATTGCTGTCCTTCTATCTCTACATAGTTATCTACCAATCTGGTTGCCAACATCGACGCCCCAACTTCCACTGTCCAGTTCGTTGTCTCGTTCACTACAACCCCTCCTTTGTATCCCAAATTGATGCACAATCGATCTTCTGCACCAATAATATTATACAAGCGTGTATCCGTCGTTCCTTGCGATGGATCTGGCAACAAATTGGTAACCAAGGTGAACTTGTCTGCAGCTTTTAATGATGCATAGTTGGCGTCAACAAACACACTTGCCTCATTCTTAAATCGATAGCCAAGTTTAAACCCTATCATGATGCCTGGGTTATACCGCATATTAAGCGGATAAGCATCAAACGGCACGTAAAACGACTGAGCATCTAGAAGGTTTTGAACTGTCTGAGCTGTTGTCCCCAAAGCCAATCGCTCTTCAATGGTGTACACATTCGCTTGGACGTCGTTGATAGCATACAACCCCAAACCATTGTAAAAATTAGCAGCCTTCTTATTGCCAAAGTATGCACCAATATTCAACCCCAATGTAAACCCTTTTCTCTCTGGCTCATCCCATGTATCCTCGTCTTCGTCATCTTGCGCAATCGCTGAAAAAGAAACAAAACACATCAACAACAAAAGGTATCTGACTATCAATTTCATCTTGGTATTTTTCAATATTTCAAAGGTAATCCTTTTCTATTCTTCTTCGCCTTCTAGGCGGATGTTGAAGCTTTCGGTCTTTTTTGGCCAATCTCCTTCATCAGTAGGCACTGCTGCTATGGCTCGAACTACGTTCATTCCTTTCGTCACTTCTCCAAAAACAGTATGTTCTCCGTCCAAATGCGGGGTCCCTCCTACTTTTAAATATTTGTCGCGCTGAGCTATGCTGTACTTCCACTCATGATCTACTTGTATCTGCGATAACTCTACCTGCCCAACTTTTCTTCCTTCAACGATGTAAAAATCATACGCTTCAGATCGCTTTTCGGGGTTATCTTCGTAACGTCTCGACATGGCCAAAGCACCTGGATAGTGCAATCTGCTTTTTGAAATCTCATTGGGAATAGAATACGTTCCAATCAACTTTCGCTTCTCGGCAGATGTGTATTGCTCGCTATTGCCGCCTTGTATCACAAACCCTTTTATCACTCTCACAAACTCAGATGGGGTGAAATAATTCCGCTTGATGAGATATATAAAATTCGCTCTGTGAAGCGGGGTGTCGTCAAACAAACGAATGCGAATATCCCCATGACCTGTCTCTATCACGATGCGATTCTCTTTGTTCTCTTCACCAAACTTCCGAAGAAACTCCTCGCAAGAAGGGGTATCTAACATTGGGAAATACGCTATCGGCTCTTCAAGCAAAGCCACCGTATCAACTGGTTGAGTTTTTGCAACTTCCAACACATCTGCTTGAACTGCAGCATCTGAAGCACTTTCTGATTGAGTGCATCCAATACCTAAGACAAAAAGAAACATGAATACTTTCCGCATTTCACAAAGGTATGCAATGCAATAAAAACCCAATTCTTTCGTTCACTTGCTAGCCAAAACCGATCAATATGACCAGAAGTCTACCCTACGCGCTTCTTATCGTGCTTTGTTTATCGACATACATTTCTTGTACAGAAAACGAGTACGACATCCTTCTCGGACGGATTGAGAAAATTAATTCTCCCGATACGGTGTATGTAAATCAAACATTTGAAATTTCGACAACTTTTTCAGGCGGGTCAAATGGTTGCGCTATTCCCAGTCATTTAGAATTCGACAATGCTGACGAGAATCTTTTGGTCGCTGCATATTACAAGATTCCTCGAACCGAATCAGCATGCACCATGGCAATCCCCATCCATTCTATAACATCCGAGCATTCATTCTCTACCGCAGGATTCAAAACCATTCGCGATATCCAAGGAAATGTTTCTAAAGAAATCTTCGTCATTGAATAACCTCCCTGGCGGCATAGATTGCTATCTTTCGGAAACAATCCGAAGCATTGATTTTTGCAGTAACCGATATCGAAACAACGGGCAGTCATGCCTCTGAAAACAGCATCACTGAAATCGCTGTGGTGCTCACCGATGGCGAGCAGGTGCTCGACACGTTTCATACGTTGGTGCGCCCAGATCATGAAATACCGCATTACATCACTACCCTCACTGGTATCACAAATGAAATGGTGGCAGAGGCTCCTACTTTTGAGGATATCGCTGACGAATTGCTTTCATTTTACGAAGACTCCGTATTTGTAGCCCACAATGCAGGGTTCGATTATGCTTTCATAAAAAAAGCATTTGAAGGGGTGGGTACACGCTACAATCCACAACGACTTTGCACAGTGCGTTTGGCGCGGAAAATTCTACCCGGACATCGCAGCTATTCTCTCGGCACGTTGTGTGAAGCAATCGGAATTGAAAATGAGGCACGACACAGAGCACTTGGCGATACAATGGCTACGGTGGAGCTGTTTCATAGGTTGACATTATCAGACGATGAAGGCATTATCACTGCCTCGCTCAAAAAAGGAAGCGGTGAACAATGGCTCCCAAATAAACTGCCGCAAGAAACTTTTTTAACGTTGCCTGAAAAACCGGGAGTCTACTAT